>JAKPYU010000462.1 GCA_029568995.1 Candidatus Omnitrophota bacterium
ACATGGTAATTCGGCTGAGGGGTTTGCGTTTCGGACCAGACGCTGAATTGCGGGTTGACCTTGCCGCCAATCCGGTAGAGATTCAGCCGCCAGGTATCACCCGGCTTGGGTGGAATGGAAGCGGCAAATCCTTGAAATACCTCGAACGGAATGGCGATCTCCGTCGTCCAGAGTCGATCCTCATCCGTTTCATTGTTGAGGGTTCCGTCTATGCGGATCATGATTCGGATTCCCTCGGCGTCCCAGTCGCCGGTGGCGTCTTTTTTGGGGGATCGATCCAATAACGTTCCAAGAGCGTTGATCTCGAAATTGAAGTACTTATTGACATTGGAGGGATCGGGTGCGACGAAGACCTCCACGCAATCGTCCATGGAAACAGGATCATCGCGCTCGGTATGGACTGCGGAGATGTGTCGGTCGAACGCAAGAAAGCATACATAGAGATATTCATCATCCCAAAGCAGGCGGGCTTCGGTTTTTTCCTTCTCGCCTTCGGTCCACCAGGGGAATCGGAACTCCCGAACGGGTTTTACCGAGAGCCATGCAGCCTCATCCATGCGACCGTCCACAATTACTGGCTCGGTGGCGCGGTGAATGGTCGCCTTCGGCAAGTCCTCGGAGAACGCGAATATGCCGGGAAGAAGAAAGGATAGGAAACAGGTTCCAAATCGTATTGCCATGGCCAATTCCTGTTCTGCGGCTCTACCATAGAGGCCGACTTGCTGAAACTGCGGGCAGTGTAAAACAGGAACCGAACCGAGTCAATTCGTGCAAGCCCCTTCCCTTGTCATCTTCGGTAAAATTGTCCAAATTTCCACGAAGTCGGAATCCGGATGAGGAAAGGACAGAGATCATGAAGACCGTCTCTCAATTGATTCTGGTTGGATTTGTCATGACGCTTCTGGGCTGTGCCGACATTCAGGCACGTGAGCGCAAGACCGCAGTCCAACCCGCGCAGAAGGAGATCAAGGACATGGAACCGTTCAGCGGACTTTATATGAACCTGGGCAACCTGCCGCGCCTGTCGAATGCGCAGAGCCGTTCGATCAGTGCGGAAAATGCGCAAGGGGAAAAGGGAAAGGGCGCAATGGCAACCGAGGGCGAGGGCGCCAAGGCGGCTCGCGAGCTCGGACAGGGCTGGAAAGTTGCCCCGTGTGTGACCGTTGAAGGCAATTCGATTTTCACGATGGCCGATATCGAGGGGCCGGGTGCGATCCAGAGTATGTGGTTGACGGGGAACCTCGTATCCCGCGACACGATTCTCCGGATTTACTGGGACGATCAGAAGGATCCATCCGTGGAAGTTCCGCTGGGCGATTTTTTCTGCACGGGATGGGGGTCCGTTGTGCAGATCAATTCCCTGCCGGTTGCAGTGAATCCGGGCAGCGCGATGAATTGCTACTGGTTGATGCCGTTTCAGAAACACTGTCTGATGACACTGGAGAACCGAGATAATGATAAGAAGACTCTTTATTACCAGGTCAACTACACGTTAACGGAAATTCCACAGGATTGCGCGTATTTTCATGCGCAGTTCCACCGATCCAACCCGCTTCCGTACAAGGAAGATTTTACGATCCTGGATCAAGTAACCGGGAAAGGGCACTATGTGGGAACCTACATGGCGTGGGGCGTGAACAGCGGTGGCTGGTGGGGAGAAGGCGAAATCAAGTTCTTTATCGACGGCGACGAGAAGTACCCGACCATTTGCGGAACCGGAACGGAAGATTACTTCGGCGGATCGTATGGCTTTCAGCGCGATGGGAAATATGTCGAGTACTCGACGCCTTTCCTGGGGATGCCGCAGGTGATTCGACCGGACGGAGCCGAAAAATCACAGCAGCGATTCGGGCTGTACCGATGGCATATCATGGACCCCATTCGATTCGACCAGGATTTGCGTGTGACCATTCAGAGCCTGGGATGGGCGACGGAAGGTCGTTACCGGCCACGACAGGATGATATCGCTTCGGTGGCGTATTGGTACCAGACATTGCCGAGTCCGAAATTTCCCGAACTTCCCGGTCGAGACGATCTTTCGGTGTATTGACCGAAAGACGCAAAAAAAGGGGCAACAGTGGTAGACAAAGTATTGGTAACGCGACGGATACCGGAACCCGGACTGGAGATTCTACGGGCACACTGCGAGGTGGAATTATTTCCGCACGACCGAAACATGACCCGTGAAGAGTTGCTGGCTGCAGTCAAGGAGAAGGACGGCCTGTTGAGCCTGCTAACGGATCGCATCGATGCGGGACTATTCGATGCTGCACCAAAACTGCGCGCAGTAGCCAATTGCGCCGTGGGATTCAATAATATCGACCTGGCGGCGGCCACGGCGCGTGGAATTCCGGCAACGAATACACCGGGCGTCTTGACGGACACGACGGCGGATCTGACATGGGCGCTGATTATGTCCGCAGCCCGGCGCATTGCGGAGGCCGACCGATTTACGCGGGCCGGGAAGTTTGATGGCTGGGGCCCGATGATGATGCTGGGCGGGGACATCCACGGAAAGACTTTGGGGATTGTCGGCATGGGGCGAATCGGGCAGGCGGTCGCAAAGAGGGCGGGCGGTTTTCACATGCGGATTCTCTATTCGGATTCCGTGATGCTCGATCCGGCTACAGCACAATCGCTTCCTGTCGCGCTCGTGGATTTCGAAACTCTGCTTGAACAATCCGATTTTGTTACGTTGCATGTTCCGCTCAACGATCAGACGTATCATTTGATCGGTGAGAAGGAATTCGCTCTCATGAAACCCACCGCTTACCTGATCAACACATCGCGGGGGCCGGTTGTTGACGAGAAAGCGCTGGTCAAGGCTCTTCAAGACTGCAAAATCGCCGGTGCGGGGCTGGATGTGTTCGAGCATGAACCGCAGATCGAGCCGGAATTGCTGCAAATGGAGAACGTGGTGCTTCTTCCGCATATCGGCAGTGCGTCATTCGAGACTCGTGCCAGGATGGCGATCATGGCGGCGGAGAATCTTGTTGCTGCACTGCGGGGGGAAAGACCGCCGAATTGCGTGAATCCGGAGGTGTTTTTAAAGAAGTAGTCGATTGCCAATTGTATTGTTATTTCCCTCACCCCAACCCTCTCCCGGAGGGAGAGGGAGAAGAAGCCGTTGTGTTAGGGGGAATCAGCGATATTGCTCGCTTCTTTGAACGCAACTTGGACCGGAATCCAGCAAGCGAATGCGAAATCCTTTGTGTACCGAGGTTTGTACGGTCCCGTAGGATGCGTAGATCCAACCGTCCGGTCCGACATTCGAGGCGGATTTGGGGCCATAGAAACCATGGATTGGAACATCGCTGATCGGGACAGGCGGGAAGGTCAGTGCACGCCACCAGGTATCGCCGAAATCGTTTGTCGCATACAGGCGTGGGGGCTGCATCTGTCCATTACTTAGCGGCTCCATGCCATAAGGTAGATACTGGAAAAGGAGGACATTCCTCCTGTCGAGGAATTGGCCCCAGAACCAATTGCCTTTGTCCGCCCATGGAACGGGTGCGCCAGGTACATAATCCATGACCGTTGAAGTCCAGAAAGGCTCATCGCCGTAAATTGCTTCCTTTCCTTTCTCCCATCGGATGACTTTCTTAAATGCTCGATTCGTGTCCTGACCCAGGAACAGGTATTCGGGGGTGAAGGTAATTGCCGTGTATTGGGAATCCACCCCGGTCTCCAATGTGCGCCACGTTCCGGGATTCCCGTTTTCTCTTGAAACGACCAGTCTTCCGACATTTCCATCTCCGAAAGTTGCGTAAATGTGGCCGGTGAAGGGATCCACTCCGATATAATGGACATGATTATTTGGAGTATCACGGTTGGTATTCGGATTGGAGTAGACAAGTTCGAACGGGTGATCCGGGTCACTGTTTCGGCTTCTTCGCCAGACGTTTCCGGTAAACAGGGACGCGCTCTCGCCATCCCATTGAGACGTGTACTCGCCGATGAACACATTACCCTGAAAATCTTCGGTCATTCGCCAGGAGGTTCCGGTGGGCCACTGGAA
>JAKPYU010000467.1 GCA_029568995.1 Candidatus Omnitrophota bacterium
GGAGCCGGGCCGGATGGGAAAATCGACTTGGATACGAAGACCATTGAGGGCAAGTTTACGGCGGAGAAGATCCCCGATAGTGTCCGATACCATCCGGCAAAGGGACCGGATGCTGGTGGAGATGTCATCCGAGTCGGGCCATAGCCTCCCAGCGGACGCAATTCCCGAATTGGCGGGGGTTTGTTGACATGCCCCCCGGCCCTGATAAACTTTGAATTCTGCCTGTCTGACAGAGTATTCTTCGTGGGGACCCGGCACGAATCCGTGAAGGGACCCGTTGCCTGCGAGGGATTTTCTATCGGGCTGGTGAGGTGGAACGCTTTCTTACGACTCGTTCCATGAGATTTCGAGATGTGCTTCCCAGACTGGTTTGGGAGCACATCCGCCCGTTTGTCGATCCCCGGTCTGCAAGTCAGGAAAGACCGGCCTAGAGGAGCATATCCGGAATGTATCGTGTACCGCCTTGGAAGGTTTTCGTCATTGTCGCCACATTATTGGTCTCTCTCTGGGCGCTTCTTCCCAGCTTTCAGTGGTACAGCGTCCCCTACGAGTCCCGTAGCCTGAGGACCACCCCCCGTCTGACCGAATTGCAGGAAGCGGTGAACGATCCCACGCGGAAGTCGGAAGACATCCTGAAAGACTACAATTCGGAAAAAGACCGGGTGAAGACCCTTCAGGAGAAGGCCATTCGACTCGGATTGGACCTTCAGGGCGGTGTCCACCTGGTGTTGCAGGTGGACGTTGAAAAGGCCATTCAACAGACAATCAAAGAGGGAGAGAAGATCAACGAACAGGAGCTGGAATACGCTCGCGAAAGCACCCTCGAACAAGCCACCATGGTGGTCCGCGAACGAGTTGACGAATGGGGTGTGTCCGAACCGTTGGTTCAGAAAGTCCCGCCCGATCAAATCGTTGTGGAGCTCCCCGGATTCAACAACCCGGAGCAGGCGGCAGAGCTGCTGCAAATGAATGCTCAGCTCACGTTCCACCTGCTCGCGGATTGGCAGGAAGCCTCGCGAATCATGGAGGACGTTGATGCCCAAGTCGCGGTGAACCTGCTGGGAGAGATTCTCCGGACATCCGGGTCTGGATACACCAGCGAGTACTATGTGAAAGACCCGGACGATGTGGAACTCGTGAGAGAGATTCTCACCCGCCAGAATGTGCAAGACGTCATTCCCGATACCTATGCATTCAAATGGTCGGACCAGCAGCCGCCGATCCCGGAATTGTTCGGCGACAGCCCGTATCGGTCGTTATACCTGGTGGTAGCGAATGCGGACTTAACCGGTGCACGTCTGGAAAACGCTTCGTTCTATATCAACCAGGCCAATTTCAACGAACCGCAGGTATTCCTGCGATTCGACCAGCAAGGTGGCCGGATGTTCGCCCGACTCACCCGCCAGCACAAAGGGGAACGGCTGGCGGTGGTTCTGGACGAGAAGGTGTATTGTGCGCCGGTGATTCAAGACGAGATTAGCGGCGGAAACGCCGTGATCAACGGAATCAACGATGTGGACGAAGCCCGTCGGATCGCGGTGGTTCTCCGTGCAGGTTCCCTGCCGGCGGATATCCGCATCGCGGAAAACGATGTGGTCGGGGCTTCCCTGGGGGCAGACTCCATTCGGCGAGGGGTCTCCGCAGCCATCGGCGGGTTGATATTCACTGCCATATTCATGATCGTTTATTATGCCATGTGCGGTGTTGTTGCAGACGGCGCGCTGGTCTTGAACATGATCATCCTGATGGCCTGTATGGCATTGCTGAAAGCAACTCTGACGCTTCCCGGCATCGCCGGTATTATTCTGACCATCGGGATGGCGGTCGATGCGAACGTGCTCATCTATGAACGAATGCGGGAAGAACTGGCGTCACAACGGAATAAAAGCCTTGCCGGTGTCATAGACCGTTCCTACGACAGGGCCTTCATGGCCATTTTCGACTCCAATATCACGACCCTGATGACTGCCGTGGTGCTGTTCCAGTTCGGAACAGGACCCATCAAGGGATTCGCGGTAACCCTGACCCTGGGTATTCTCATCAGCATGTTCACGGCGATCTTTGTGACACGAGTCATCTTTGATTTCATGGTCACAAGTGGAGGAAAATCGGCGGCAACACAAACCATTTCCGTGGGCACTCTGCGGATTTTCCAGAACGCGAACTACAACTTCAACAAAGCGGGCGTCTACACATTGATGGGATCCTCAACCGTCATCCTGGCAGGAGCATTGTCTATTATCTTTCATTCGGGACTCAATCCGGGTATCGACTTTGCCGGGGGAACGCTTCTCTCCTTAAACTTCCAGAATCCGGTGACTGTGGAGGAAGTCCGTGCCGCATTGCCGGAAGACAAGCGGGATGCGCTGATCCAGAGAGTCATCGGGGGAAGTGAGAACAAAGTGAACCTGCGCTGGAAGTCTTCCGATCAGGACGAGGCCGAGCAGATTCTGGCCTCTGTGCAACAGAATATCCCGAACAACAAGGCGGAGATCCTCTCCCAACGCGTTGTCGGACCTCAGGTTGGAGAGGACCTGTTTCAGCAGGCAATCTGGTGCACCGTTTTCGGCAGTATTTTAATCTTGCTCTACGTCACGATCCGGTTTGAGTGGATCTATGCGGTGGCGGCGGTATTGGCATTGTTCCATGACGTGTTGTTCACCCTCACCGCATTCTCGATTCTGGACAAGGAATTTTCTCTGTCGGTTGTGGCGGCGATTCTTACTGTTGTCGGATATTCCGTGAATGACACGATTGTCATTTTCGACCGGATTCGTGAGAATTGTCGCCGGAAAGAGGGCGAAGTGAGAAAGAACGTCAGCGCATTCCGGGAAGTGGTCAACCGGAGTATCAACCAAACCCTTTCCCGAACCTTATTGACTTCCTCGACAACGATCGTTATCCTGATTGCGATGTTCTTCTTCGGTGGCGAAGTCATCCATGATTTTGCCTTCACCCTGTTGATCGGTATTCTCGTAGGGACCTATTCATCGGTATTCGTGGCTTCACCGATTGTCGTCTGGTGGCGGTCACGGAAAGCGGCATAGTCCCTGGGATCGAATCTCGCGGGATAGTTGGTTTCAGACGCGGCCCTTGGCTGCGTCTCGGCTTTTCTGGGATGGGAGCGGCTCGAGGAAAAGGAGGATTCCATCATGCGTTTGTTTCTGGCTCTCCTTTTGATCGGAGTGATCGTCGTCGGTTCGATTGCGGCCGTTTTTGTGCTCAAAGAACAGAAGCGGAGTGCAGAGGCTTCCCAGGCGCTGGAACTGGCCTCGGCCTTCCTGGACCAGGGGAAACTGGAGGAAGTCGTTCAGACACTCCGGCCGGTTTACGAGGGATACCGCCGTTTCGACGGGATGGATCGAGTCCTCTTCCTTCTGGCCACCGCCTATGAGAAGACCGGCTCCGAACATGCACCCGCACTTTGGCAGCAGATCTCGGTAGATTACCCGGAAAGCGTCCACCACAGCGCGGCTCTCCTGGCCTGGGCAAGCTCCGTCATCGAATCGGAGCCGGCCAAGGCAAGGGAATTAGTTCAACCTCTTATCGCCTCGTCGGACCCGGAAATCGCGGGCGCCGCCCTGGCCGCCCAGGCAGACACCCTTCGCGCCGAAGGGAAGCGCGAAGAGGCAAAAAACCTGTATCGACAAATTGTGCAACAGTATCCCGGAACCAGGGCCGAAGAGACCGCGTTGGATCATCTTTCGAAAACCAACATGGACGAGCTCTTTGCGGCAGGTGAACTGAATGAATTCACCATGCTGTACAAGGTGAAACGGGGAGACAGCGTTTACAAGATCGCAATCGACAACGAAACCACCAAAGAAATGCTGATGAAGCTGAACAATATCGCGACCGATCTCCGTCCGGGACAGACCATTCGCATTCCGGCAAAGAAATTCAAGATCGTCATCGATAAGTCTCGGCTTCGATTGTTCCTGCTCACAGAGGATGGGCAATTCATAAAATGGTATTCTGTGGCAATCGGTGAGACAGACTACAAAACTCCGGTCGGAGAATACAAAATCGACGGCAAACAAGTCGATCCGGTCTGGTATAAGCCGGGGGGTGGCGTATTTCCGCCGGGCGACCCGGGAAATGCCCTGGGACCTCGATGGATCAGTATCGGGAGTCACCTGGGGATTCACGGCAATAATGACCCGGACAGTATCGGTAAACGGGCCAGCGCAGGATGCATTCGGATGCACAATGAGGACGTGTTGGAACTGTACGATATTGTCACCGTCGGCAATACGGTGTCGATTGTCGATCAATTCCGCCTGGGTGCCCCCGCTCAACCCGCCGGAGAGGTTTCAGAAGCAACGGAACAGGTCAATGAACCCGCAAAATAAATCGCACGATCTTTTCTCGCAACACTTGATCGAGGCGCTGCCGTATATTCGGGAGTTCTCCGGCAAGACTGTCGTGGTGAAATACGGCGGCGCGGCGATGGTCAACCAGGAACTCAAACTCGAATTCGCGCGGGATATTGTCCTGCTGGATTATGTCGGCGTGCGAGTCGTGGTGGTACATGGCGGCGGGCCGAAAGTCAGCGAACTGATGCGCCGCCTGGGAAAAACCCCGGAGTTTGTCCAGGGTTTGCGGGTAACCGACAAAGAGACGGTAGACATCGCCGAGATGGTCTTGACCGGTCTGATCGGCAAGGAAATCGTTGCCACAATCAACCTGGAAGGCGGGCGGGCGGTCAGCCTGTCGGGAAAGGACGCCAGCCTGATCCGGGCAACCAAGCACCAACTGAAATCCGAGAATCAGCAGACGCCTCCCCCGGACCTGGGGTATGTCGGCGATATTCAACAAGTGGATCCGAAACTGCTCCAGCTGCTGGACGAATCCGGGTTCATCCCGGTAGTCGCCCCGCTGGGAATGGGACCGGATGGCTCTGCATACAATATCAATGCGGATACGGTCGCCGGAGCGCTGGCCGCCGCACTCAAAGCGGAACGGCTGGTGCTGCTGACCGACACGCCGGGAATCCTGGAACGTCCCGAAGATCCCGACAGCCTGCTCAGCAGCCTTACCCCTCAAAAGACAAGGCAGCTGATGGAATGGGGGGTCCTCACCGGAGGAATGATCCCCAAAGTCCTGGCATGTATCCACGCGCTGGACGCCGGGGTTCGCAAAACGCATATCATCGATGGGAGAATCAAACATTCCCTCCTGCTCGAACTCTTCACAAATCAGGGAATCGGTACGGAAATCAGGGCAGATACAGCCGAAGGTAAAGGATCATGAGTCAATCCATTTTATCGCGCACGGAGCAGATTCGAGCCGAAGCCGAACAGTTTCTCATGGGCAATTACGGATCGCGGGATCTCTGCCTGGTACGAGGCGAGCGGACTTCGGTCTGGGACGCGGACGGCAACGAGTATATCGACTTCCTGACCGGTCTGGCCGTAGCCAGTCTGGGCCATTGCCATCCGGCGGTCACGGAAGCGATCTGCCGCCAGGCCTCCAAACTGGTACATGTCTCGAATCTGTACCTGATCGAGCCGCAGGTGGAACTGGCCCGGTTGCTGGTGGAACACAGCCCCTGCGACAAAACGTTCTTCTGCAACAGCGGCACAGAAGCAAACGAAGCCGCCATCAAGCTCGCGCGACGTTACTCTTTCGACCGTTACGGTTCCGGAAGGGCAGACATCATCTCGCTGGAAAACTCCTTCCATGGCCGGACGCTTGGCGCTCTATCCGCCACCGGACAGGAAAAATACCACAAAGGATTCGAGCCGCTGGTTCCGGGATTCAGCTACTCGCCGATCAACAATTCCGATGCGATGCGAGAGAAAATCACGCCGCAGACCTGCGCAATCCTGGTGGAACCGGTGCAGGGCGAGGGCGGCATTCATCCCTGCACGCCGCAATTCCTGCGAGATGTACGGGCGATGTGCGATGAACACGATCTCCTGCTGATCTTCGATGAGGTCCAATGTGGCCTGGGTCGAACCGGTTACCTGTTTACCACCGATCACCACGGGATCGAACCGGACATGATCTGCCTTGCGAAATCGCTGGGCAGCGGTGTTCCCATTGGGGCTTTGCTCGCAAAGAGAGAGTGCGCTTCCGCCTTTGTTCAGGGAACCCATGCAGCCACGTTCGGCGGGAATCCGTTAGCCTGTGCAGCAGCGCTGGCCACCTTGCACATCATTATCGAGGACGATCTCCCCACGCGCGCCCGAACCCTGGGCGATTATTTCCGGCGCCTTCTCCTAAAAATCAGTGAGGAGTTCACCTGCATTCGGGAACTGCGCATCGCCGGATTGATGGTCGGAGTGGAATTGAACTTTCCGGCAACTGAGATCGTCAAGGCGTTGCGAGGATGCGGCGTTTTAGCAGGGATTGCAGGACCGAACGTGCTTCGCTTCCTGCCGCCCCTGATTTGCGAAGAAGCGGAGATCGACCGCGTGGTTCGCGATTTGAGAGGTATTTTGAAAAAACGGTCCGAGACCGAGGGGAGTTGACATTTTCTCCATCGAATCCCATTCTTCCTCTTTCCTCACGCAGGAAAGGGGCAGAGTTTTTTTATTCGCCGCTGAGAAAAAGGATGACACGATGAACAAACGCGATCTCACCTATATCCCGGATCTATCTCGCGAGGATGTGCGGATCATTTTCGGACGTTCTGCCGAAATGAAAAAGGATCGGACCGCTTACGCCGGATCGCTGGCCGGAAAGGTGATGGCCCTCATCTCCGAGAAACAGTCCCTGCGCACACGAGTCACATTCGAGACCGGAATGTACCAACTGGGGGGGTATTCCATCTACCTGAGCAACCACGATATCTCCCTGGGCAAACGGGAGCCGGTGATCGACATCGCGCGAAACCTGGAGCGGTGGGTGGATGTCATTGTGGCTCGCGTTTTCAAACAGGAAAGCATTATCGACCTGGCAAAATACTCTTCCGTGCCGGTCATTAACGCACTTTCGGATATGGCGCATCCCTGCCAGGCGCTCGCCGATCTCTTCACATTGGAATGGCTTGGGCACGATCTGAAAGGATTCCCATTTACATACATCGGCGATGGAAACAACGTCTGCCATTCGCTCATGCTTCTTTCCGGATTGACGGGAGTAAAGATGACGGTTTCCACCCCGGAGATCGAAACGTACATGCCAAACAAGAAGATTTTCGAGCAGGCGCGTGCACTGGCCCGCGAAAGCGGCGGTGAGATCATTCACGAGCCGAATCCCGGTCGTGCCGTGCAAGGCGCGAAAGCCGTGTATACGGACGTCTGGGCCAGCATGGGACAGGAAAAAGAAGCGGAGATCCGCAAGCAGGTCTTTGCGAAGTACCAGGTCAATGCTGCGCTTCTGTCACAAGCCGAACCGGGAGCTTATGTCATGCATTGCCTTCCCGCTCACCGTGGGGAAGAGATCACGGATGAGGCTATGGAATCCGAGCAATCCATCGTTTTCGAGCAGGCCGAGAACCGCCTCCATACTCAGAAGGCGATTCTGCATTACCTGATGCTCGGATAGGACTGCGCAGATGTGGCATGGGCGTCTCGCCCATGGCTGTCACGGTGTTTCCTCTCACGGCACAAACCGCATCGAATAAAGATCGGCATCCTTCAGGTAAACTTTCATCCGCACGGTTTGCCCGGACAGCTGCGACAGATCGGGACCGCCTTTCCACGCGATAGTCCCTTCAATCGTATCGCCAAACAATGGTACACAATCGGCCATCGAGTACCCCGCTATCGGATGTCCCTCCCGGTCCTGCAATTCCACCTGCATCATCCCCGCTGCGGATGCGGAATAGTTCATCACCAGCCGATTCCCCGCAAATCGAAACGGTTTCGTGGTCATGAATCCGCCGGAATAGGGACCGTTGACCGAGACAAAGCCATCGGTCCGCAACGTGCAGCGCAATAGATGATGAGAAGGCTGCGCGTAATGCTGGGAATAGTAGATGGACATTTCGGTTTCGCCGGTGGGGACCACTCCCCGCGCAGCCATATTGGTACGTGACACCCAGTTTCCCGGATCGGGGCCGGGACGGAAAAAGCCTTCCATGAATCGTGTGTACCAGGAACTGTTGCCGCGAATGCTCATAAATACCCCATCGGCGGCATCGGAACCATAGTTGGCATGGACTCCCGTCGCTCCCGCCTGGTTCTTGTCCAGAACTTGCCGCTGAGGCATGAACCGCATGGGAAACGCGATATAAATATGCGGCGCGCGGAAATACGGATGGGTCTGGTTCGTGTAGAGATGCTCGGCGGGCATTGTGGCGCTTGGTATAGTCCCATTCGGCAGACGCATGAAATACTCGTTCTCGTGAGCCAAAGGAACTCGATAGGATAGCGGCTGCGCATCGGACCACTGAATGAAATCATCCGAGGTTGCCCGACGGATGGAGCGAACCCCATCCGCGAATTTCCGAAAGTAGCATACATAGCAGCCCTCGGTTTCGCTCCAGAACGAAACATTCTGCGAATCGAACTCGCCGTGCCGCTCAGGCGTGAGCACCGGCTTGTCGTGCAGTTTCTTCCAGTGAATCCCATCGGCTGAACCGAACGCGGCCAGCCCTCCGTCCATGGACCCCAACGCTTTATATTTTTGCTCTTTCGGAACATTGGGACGAGTGTCAAGGAACGGCGCAAAGTTGTGCGTTCCGTCTCCGCGAAGGATGACATTGTTCTCCCGTGTCCCGTTGATTTCAAAAAGCCCCAGGTTGGGGCGCTCCCAGTGGATACCGTCCGCGCTTTCCGCCGTGCAGGTTACCTGGCTGTCCTCATGATCGACATCGGGAAGCCCCCGGTAATACATCCGGTATCGGTCGCCGTCCTGGAATATTGTGAAATAGCCGCAGAACAATCCTTCCCAGGGCCGGTCGAGCGGAAGGGCAACGTTCGCCGGTTGAGGGGAATGCAGTCTCAACTCGGTTCCATCGAGCGTTTCGATCAGAAAATCATCCACAAACAGTTCTCTGCGGGAACCGAGGTCGATCTCACCTCCAAATACCGGAACGGAGTTTAGGACCAGGACAAACAGAAGAAGATATGCCCGAATCATGGCGTCTCCTTTCGGATGATTGGATTCATTCGATATCCCGCTTAATCCCGGAAATCTCCCGTTTCTGCCGCACAAGGTAGCATGAATCGGGCCGGTGGGTAACAGAAATGCACCGTCTTCTTTCCTGACTTACCTGGACCCCGGCCTGCGCCGGAATGCCGCGAGGGGTAACGGTTGGCAGATGCCAGGGGAGCGGGGGCGTCCCGCCCTCAATGCCCCTTCGGATCAATCTCCACGACGAAAACGATCTCCAACTTCAACCATGCTCCGCAATAGAGCATAAACACCCCACAATAAAAACACCGGTTCCAGCGGCACACGAAACCGGGCACGCGCAAAGTAGATCAAAACCGCCACGATGTGAAAGAATACCACCAGGTGCATCGCGCGGCTATTTGGAATTTCCCGCCAAATCAGCACTCCCCCGAAAATCGACAGGATCAGGAACAGCCAATTCCAATCTACCCTTATTGTTCGCAAAAGTGGAAACAGGGCGAACCGAAGATCGTATCCCTGGTCCCCCATCGGCCACACCGGAATTCCCGGCTTGAGTAGATAAACTATTTTCCGCCATGTATCCACCAGAGTCTGCCCGGGGTGCTCCAGAATGTAGTCCAGACCCAGACGGAAAAATAAACGGCTTTCCTCTACCTCGTTCAAATCGGTTTGGGCACGGATGACCTCTTTTGCGCCGGTAGACCAATACGAATATCCGGGGTGATGACCGATGTAGAAATTGACACCACCATTCGTTGAAATCGGAACAAAGGAATGAAGAACCAATGCGTTCCGAACCGTCCACGGAATCATCGGAATAAGGAACAGAAGAAGGTGCAAGATCCATCGCCTGGCCAGCCATCCCCGCCGTTCCCACTTTTCCCCATCGCCGAGACGTTGCACCTCAACATAGAAAATAACCGGGAGATAGAGAACCGCTGTGGGACGAATAAGCGCGAGGATTCCCAGAAGGAAAGCTGACGATAGACGAAATACAGGTCGATCCGAAAATCCACAGAGGAACAGAAAGAAAAGCAACAGCAAGAATGTAAATAGCGTCTCAGTCAGAAAGACGCCGGAAAGAAAAATGTGACTTTCATA
>JAKPYU010000483.1 GCA_029568995.1 Candidatus Omnitrophota bacterium
GGAATCCCGATCAGAACGGCCACCAGGATACTCGCGAATGCCAGCAGCGCGGTTGCCGGAAGACGTTCCAGAATCGAGCCGAGGACATCCCGGTTCGTTGCGAATGACCGCCCCAGGTCCCCATGCAGAGCATTCCACAGAAACCGTCCATACTGCACATAAAGAGGATCGTTCAGGCCGAGCTCCGCCCGCATGGATTCCATGGTTGCCAAATCCGCGCGAACGCCCATCATTAGCCGTGCTGGATCGCCTGGAATAACATAGATCAGCAGGAAGGTGATCGAGGTTACCCCGATCAGCACCGGCACGGCCTGGATCAGCCTGCGGAAAATGTAGGCCGTCATTGCGAATCAGCGCTCCGTGAAACGAGAATAGGCATCCAGAAGGTCTCTCATTCGGTGTTTGTACGTATGTTCCTGAAGGATGCGATGTCGGGCGTTCGCGGTCAATTGCTCCCGCTCCGATGGACGATCCAGGTAGTATTGTGTCTTGGCGACAAGACCGTCAATGCCCTCATACAAGGCGATTTCCTTTTCGGGAATAAAAAAATCCTCCACGCCGGGAACCTGTTCCGATAACAGGAATCCACCACACAGAGGCACTTCAAAATTGCGCATGTTCACAAAGGAAAATCCCTGCAAGGCATTGATATTGAGAGTAATATCGCTGGAGCGATATAAGGACGCCAGATCCTCCCGCGTGAGAACGGGGCCGCGATAGCATTTGCGCATTTCATCCGGCAGCAGGCGCAGCCAGTCTTCGGGACCGTAAATCGCCAGGTCCGTATGCGCCAGAGACTTCATGAACTGCACTCTTCTCCGGGAATTGGCCTCGATATAGGCGAAGTATTCGATCTGCTGCGGTTCCAACATGTACTGGGCTTTGGGAATGAGTGCGGCGATTTCGTGCAGTACGATCTCCATACCCTCTGTCGGAGCAGGCAATACCTCCATCATAACTCCCGAAGACTCTTCCGGTCGGTCCAGCCATTCTTCCACCAGGGTATCCAGCCATTCATTCCAGGCTGCCGGGAATGCCGTGCGCGTTTTGGAGGTATCCCGTACCGAGCCGACATAGCTGACCTGCGACCGGAACCGTTCCTGGATCTCCGGCTCG
>JAKPYU010000488.1 GCA_029568995.1 Candidatus Omnitrophota bacterium
CATGGAATACCGGCAATTCGGCAAGACGGACCTGACAGTGAGCGAGATCGGCTTCGGTGCCTGGGGGATTGGGGGCGAAATGTGGGGGCCAACGGATGACGAGGAAGCCCGCAATGCGCTCTGGCGTGCATTCGACCTGGGAGTCACCTTCTTCGATACGGCTTATGCGTATGGCGATGGGCACAGCGAAAGCCTGATCGGCGAAGCACTCAAGCAGCAGAGGGGCGACATTGTCATCGCGACAAAGATCCCGCCGAAGACGTTCAACTGGCCCCCGTTGCCGCACGAGACGATTCAGGAGGCTTTTCCGGCTGACTGGATTGTTTCCTGCACGGAGCGGAGCCTGCGGAAACTGAAAACGGACTACATCGATATTCAGCAGCTACATGTCTGGTCGGAACGATGGCTGGAGGACACGGAATGGCTGGAGACGCTCGCGAAACTGTGCCGGGAGGGCAAGATCCGCTATTTCGGGGTATCTGCCTGCGATTGGGAGCCTTATGACACCGTTTCATTGGTGGAAACGGGGAAAATTCAGTCCGTACAGGTGATCTACAACATTTTTGAGCAGCGCCCGGAAGAGAAATTGTTCCCGGCGGCGGAGACATATGATGCAGGGATCATCGCGCGGGTTCCGTTTGAAGAGGGATTGCTGAGTGGCGCGATCACCCGTGACACACAGTTCAGCCAGGGTGACTGGCGAAAGGACTGGCTACCGCCGAAACGTCTGGCGGAGGCGACCGGACGTATAGAGGCTCTGCGCAAATATCTGAGTGAATCAACCCCCACGCTGGCGGAGCTGGCATTGAAGTTCTGCCTGCATCATCCGGCGATTTCCACGGTGATCCCTGGGATGCGTCGGACAAAGCATGTGGAGCAGAACTGTCGCGCCTCGGATCGCCGGAAACGCCTTGCACCGGAGGTCATTGCGGCACTGCGCGACCATGTTTTTGTGCATGGCTGGAAATATCCGTGGGTGACAGACTGTCGGGACTGAGTTCGCGCATTTAATGATAGCTCGCCACCGCTTTCTTTACGGGAAAACGCGGTTGATCCGGACAGAGAAGAAAGGGCTGAATGCCGTGGAGGAATATCCTGCGCCAGGCGTATTAGAACGCATTCTCCTGCGTCCCGGGGACGTAACGGATGATATCCCCCTCGGAGATCAATCCGTTGGAGAGATGATAGGTTCGTGCACCATAGGATTGGCTGTCGATATCTTCGTGCTTGTCCGGGCCGGAACTGACAATCAATATATGTGTTCCCCGGCTTACCGCTTCACGAACTGGAACACCTCCCCACACCTTCTTCTGTTCAAGCACCATCGTGTTGATATTCCAGCATGGATAATAGTGCCCATGGTATTGGGGGCGCTGGGGAGCGTCTTTAATCACAAACGGATCTTTGGGGAGGGAAGAGATGTAAGAGATCGGCGTGGTCAATCGGGGATACATCTGGTTCGTGTACCACATAAACTCGCCTCGCGGATAATTGCCGTTATCGAACCGATACATATCGAACGCCTGCCCAAGTGCCCGAATATCGGAATAGCATCTTGCCACCTGCGCGCGGGTTCGGGCGTTCATGAAATTGGGCACGGCAATCGCGGCCAGAATCCCGATAATCGCGACGACGATCAGCAATTCAATCAACGTAAATCCTCGATACCCCCTGTTTCTCATGCAAATCTCCTCTTGGTCGTTTGTTCCTGTGTTCACTTTCGGAAGGGTACGGGCCGTACTGACAACCTGCCACCAGACTATATTATCACCGCTGGAGGGATTCCAGCGTTTTCGCACCATGAGAAGGTCAGGGTGTAACTGCCACAACGATTCAATGAGACCAATCTACTGAAGAGACGGAGTGTGCGGTAGACTCTGTCTGCAATTCAGAAGCGCCGGTGGCTCAATGGATAGAGCACCTGACTTCGGATCAGGCGGTTGGGGGTTCGACTCCCTCCCGGCGCGGGGTTGATTTTACTGGACTTACGTATTCTTGCCTAAACTCCGAAAATGCTTTGTGTCACCATTGTGTCACCGTTGGAGCGGTGAACACCCCATTTTCAGCCCCATCCGTCCGATTCCCCTGGTCCGGTCGATTATGCCGGTGATTCCTCCGATATGATCCCATCGGGAACAGTCCCCACCGGCCCCACGATCAGGAATGAGGTTCCGTTGGTGTGGAGACGCGATCTCCTGCCGGGTGACCTGAGATACTCCCCCAGGAAGCAAACGCCCCTGTCCGAACGGATGCCCTTGGTTCCCGCTGGTCGATCAGTGCAACGGAAGGTGACGGCCCGATGGTTCGCCCCTGGTTCGGTCCGGTCGATCTGCCGGAAGGGGAATCAGGGAGATCGTTCAGGAGATAGGCTCACAGGCACGATCCCGGTTCAGGGTATCAGACCAAGGGGAAGGGTGAGAAAACGCCGTGGAAGGGGCAGGAACAGGCGGGAACACAACGAAAGAATGCTTTCGAGGGGACCCGTGCGGTTGCGAAAACGCGCCGGACCCCCGGCGGTTCGATCCCCCGCCAGGAACAGCTTATCTCCCGCGTTCGGTTCTTCCGTTTTTTCCTGGTTCTTTGGAAATATACCTATTGACAAAGCCCGTTATTTGGTATATTTATATTCGGGGAAGCAAGAAAAGGAGCGCAAACCATGGACCTTCGGATTCTCGCTCAGAACGTGCGGCGCTTGAGAACGGGTCAGAGTCTCACTCAACAGGCTCTCGCGGATGCCGCCGGTCTTTCCCTGCCTGCAATCAAGAATCTGGAGGGAGCCAAGACCGAACCGAGAATGAGAACCGTCCAGGCCATTGCCCAGGCGTTGCAGGCCGAATTGCAGGATCTTTTCACGCCGGTTCGGGAATTAAAGACCGTTCGGTTCCGCTCCAATAAGAAGATGCGCAACCGAGAGAATCTCATGGCGGATATCTCCCGGAAATTGGAGGATTTCGAATACCTGGAGACTGTCCTGAATGACCGTATTCCTTTCAGGTTGAAGAAGATTCGTGGGCAATGCTCCAGGCAGAACCCTATTCGCGCCGCTGTCCTCTGCCGAAAAGCCCTCGACCTTCGGGAACGGGAACCAATCCATGATATCTGCGGTCTCCTGGAACATGCCGGAATCAAGGTGTTCCCCGTGGGGATTGCCTCCGAAGGCTTTTTTGGCCTGTCCATTGGGGAAGAAGACGGCGGACCAGCAATTGCCGTCAATGTCTATGAGCGGATTTCCGTTGAGAGACGCATCTTCAGCGCCGCGCATGAATTGGGGCATCTAATGCTCCATCGGGAAGCTTATGACATCACCTTGACTCAGGAAAACAAGGAAGAGGAACAGGAAGCCAGCATCTTCGCAAGTCATTTTCTCATGCCCGATGCCGGGTTTCAGAACGAATGGAACGAAGCGGCCGGTTTGCACTGGGTAGAGAGAGTCCTGAAGGTGAAACGCATCTTCCACGTCAGCTACAAGACCGTGTTGATGCGCCTGGTTGACCATGAAGATGCGGATCAGTCTATTTGGAAGGATTTCCCCCTTGCCTATAAGCGACGTTTCGGGAGTGGACTCACCTTCAAAGAAGAACCCGAAGCTTATGATCCCAATGAACCGGACCGATTACATAAGTTCGATTTCTATGAGGACCGATTCAGCCGCCTTACCCGAAGGGCTATCGAAGAAGACAAGATCTCCATCAGCCGTGGGGCGGAGATCCTTCGTATCAGAATAGAGGAAATGCAAGACCTCCTGAATGACTGGAGAATGGTCCTGTGAGATACCCCACCGGACTCCTCATGGACGCTCGTGTCCTGATTGACTTCCTCAAAACGGACCGTTCCGTTCTGAAACTCATTTCGGAATATGTCGGCCCGGTCTATGTCATCGACCCGGTTGTAATGGAAGTTCACAGGCACATTGAGAACGAGAATGAGCTGATAGAACTTGGCATCCGCATCACCGAGCCGGAAGACGGATCTTTGGCGGTGAGTTTACCTGGGCCAACATCTTTTCAAGATCGCCTCTGCTTTCTCACCGCGAAGCGAGACGGCTTGATCCTTGTCACAAACGATACGCATCTCCGAAAACTCTGCACAACAAAAGGCATTCCCCACCTCTGGGGTCTGCAACCCCTGATCGAATTGCATTGCTCCAAAGGAATCTCTTCTCAGATTGCCATAGAGATCGCCCGACAGATCCATGTATCCAATCCCAGGCATATCACGGGCCAAATCCTGGGGCAGTTCATTGAGAGGATTCGGAAACAGGCAAAACCGGGTTAGCCAATCAGAGAATCTCCACCGGATTGCCGCCATGCTGCCCCACGGTATAGCGATCTGCCTGCCGGGTGACCTTGGGCATTCCCGGAAGGGTGAAACGCGGCAGGGGGGAAAACCTGGACCAAGAGTTACGGAGTCCAGGAAGATAAAACCACACGGAACCCCAGATAGTAGTACGTGAGGC
>JAKPYU010000511.1 GCA_029568995.1 Candidatus Omnitrophota bacterium
ACCTCACCAGAATACCTCAATTACATCGGGGGTAAAGGGTACGATGCCGGAAACGCCATAGCGGTTGACACGAATGGCAATGCATATATTACCGGGTCGACCGATTCAGTGGATTTCCCGGTTGTCAATGCCATCCAGTCATCGAACGCCGGCAAGAATGACGCCTTTGTCGTGAAGCTGAACCCTGACGGGAGCTCGTTTGTCTACTCCACGTATGTCGGGGGAACCGGGAACGATTACGGATACGGTATCACTCTTGATTCGCAAAATAATGCCTTTATAACAGGTAGTACGGATTCGAAGTCATTCCCGGTCAATCACGGATCCCAGAATACTGCACTGGCAGGAAACGCTGACGCGTTTATTGTGAAGGTAAACAGCCCCGGAACCCAATTTTCATACTCCGGTTATTATGGAGGTACCCTGAATGATATCGGCTATGGGATCGATGTTGACGGAACGGGAGCTGCGTACATTACCGGTGAAACGTTTTCGAATAATTTCCCGTTGAAGGGTGCATTCCAGTCAAAACTGGGCGGCTGGAGTGATGCATTCATCACGAAGGTGGATACAGCACAAGACGCCATTGTCTATTCCACCTACCTGGGAGGAACCGCAAAAGACGCCGGCCGTGCCATTGCCGTTGACAAAGATTCCTCTGCCCATGTGACAGGGTTGACAGAGTCCACAAATTTCCCGGTAAAGGATGCATTCTATCAGTCACCCAGCTCCCGCATGCGGAGTTCGTTCTATACCCGTCTCGTTCCTGCGGGCAATGCACTCTCTCTGTCCACCTACCTGACCGGTCCCGTCGCTGATGAGGGCAGAGGAATCGCCATCGATTCTTTCGGCAATGTCTATATAGCGGGATTCACCAAGGATACCAACCTCAAGACAATAAATGCATTCCAACCGAAGTTCGGGGGACAATCTGATGCTTTTGTTGCCAAATTCGTCCCGGGACAGAAGATACCGGAACTCCTCAGTTATCTTGGCGGGAACGGCAAGGACGAGGGATATGCGATTGCGGTCGATAATAACTGTGGAGTATACGTCGTAGGACTCACGAGGTCCACCGATTTCCCGGCAAGCAATCCATACCCGACAGCATTCCTGCCAAAGGAAGAGGGAGGATTTATCACCGCGCTGAAAGACGGGGACTGCTGTCCTTATCCGAAGGCCGGTTTCACGTTCTCCACCAATGTCTGTGACTTCAATGTCACCTTCACCGATACCTCGACCGATGCCACCA
>JAKPYU010000569.1 GCA_029568995.1 Candidatus Omnitrophota bacterium
TGAAGATCTCGTCCATCGCCCCCTGGGTGAACATGTTTTCCGGCTGCCCGGCCTTCTCCAGTCGGAAGGCAATGTAGTTTCGGACATCCTCCAGGTTCAGGGGATTGAGGTGGTAGCGGATGAAGATGCGCTGATCGAGCTGCTTGTGCCCGCGGATCTTGTCCCGGAGTTCGGGCTGTCCGATCAGGATCAGATTGAGGAGGTAGCGGTCATTGAGCTGGAAATTCAGGAGGAGCCGAATCTCTTCGAGGGTTTCCATGGGGATGAGCTGGGCCTCGTCGATGATGATCAGCATCGTCCGGTTGTTCTGGACGTTCTGCATCATGCGCTCGTTCAGGACGGTCAGCAGTTCGGTCTTGGCCGTGGCCTGGGTATTGACGCCGAACTGGAAGAGCATCTCCCGGACGAAGTCCATGGGAATCAGCGAGGGGTTGGTGATGAGCCCGATGTCGTAATCCGATTCCGCGAGTTCGCGGATGAAGACGCGGCTCAGAAGCGTCTTGCCGCACCCGATCTCTCCGGTCAGCAGCATGGCGCCCTTGTTTCGTTTCACGACGTAGAGCAGTCTCGCCAGGGCTTCCTCGTGCTCCGTGGAATAATACATGAACTTGGGATCGGGAACATTCTCGAACGGGAACTTTTGCAAACCCCAGTATTCTAGATACATTTGATCAAAGCCTCCACGGAAAGGGAAATCTCGGCAAAGCACAGGCGATAGTGGAACAGGGAGCGGCGATAGGGATCGGCGATGTCGCCCTGGTGGATATCGTAATCCGGCAGATAGGATTTCAGGACCCTCAGCTCGCTGGCAAACTCGGGGTATTGCGCTTCGATTTTCTGCAATTGCGACATTTCCATCGTCAGGACCAGGTCGGTTTCCCGGAGGATCTCCTCGGTCAGGAGGCGGGAGACATGGCCCTCATCGTCGATGCCGTGTTCGGCGAGAATTTGTCTCGCTGTCGGGTCCGCCACCGCCCCATTCATATCCAGCAGGCCGGCGGATGATGCCGAAACCCCGTTAATAGACTGGCGCGAGAGCCTTTCGTTGAAAATCCGCTCGGCCATAAAACTGCGCACGATATTGGCGTTGCAGACAAAAAGGATGCTCGTCATGGCCGGTCGTAAACCGTCAGGAATCGTTATTTGGGTGTGAAGTATATACATCTTCCTTTAAAATTCAAGCTATTTTCCACATTGACATTTAGTGCGCTTTCACCTAAGCACGCAGGGGAACGGGAGACGATTCATGACCGCACCGCCCCGGCAATCGCCGAA
>JAKPYU010000595.1 GCA_029568995.1 Candidatus Omnitrophota bacterium
TACGCGAAATACAGATCGTCCTTGACCGGGTTAGTCGTATGGCCGACATAGCTGAGCGCGCAGACCTGTTTCCCCTCCGGGATTTTCTTGTCGATTCCGTTCCAGTTTTTCTGCCAGTCTCCCCAGCGTTTGTCCGACACCCAGGTACAGATGAAACTCTCGCTCATGTCGGCATCCGCCCAGGGCCAGAATTCTCCGGGAAGAGAGGCGGGGTCGGCGGAGTTCACCAGCAGCGCGCCTTCCGGGTCGTACTTGCGGATAATTTCTTTTGCGCGGCGCATCAGGTCGGCGAATGCCTCAAACTGGGTCTTGAACAGGTGCTCGTGCTTGCCGAATTGGGGACCGAAACACTCCTTCTTGGGGTGCAGGTTATCCAGGAATATCCCGCCCGCGCCGCGTTTCATCAGCTCTTCCAGGTAATCCAGAAGCGCGTCCGCGTATCCCTTTGTGTTCGGGCAGACGCAATACATATTTTTGGCGTCCTCGGATTCCCAGAATCCCGTGCGCATCCACTGCCCGTTCGGGTCGATCAATATCCAATCGGGGTGCTCGGCCAGCCGGAACTCGTATTCGGTCGCGAACAGCGAGGCCTGGTAGAAGGTCACGTAAGGAAAGGCGCGGATTCCGCGTCGACGCGCTTCGCCGAGGAATTCCTTCGAGCGGGGGCAGTGCGTGATGAATTTCCAGCTCGTGCCGTTGACCTCATCGAGATCGTTGATTCCGAATCCATAGGTTTCGGACTCGGCCAGCCATTTGGGAATCCGGGTCAGGTCCGTGGATTGCGCGGCGGCCATGCAGGGGATGAGAAGGGCGAGCGTTACGACGGCGAGCAGTGTTCTCATGGGAGGCTCCTTATGATCGGGATTCTTCGCGAGGGAAAATAGCACAGATCGGGGTGGAAGTGGAAATGGTTGAAGCCGAGCATCTTTCCCTCACCCCCCCGCCCCTCTCCCGGCGGGAGAGGGGGAAGACAACTTGCCCCTGCCGTCATTCCGGCGAAAGCCGGAATCCAGAAGGATGGGTGGCACAGGCTTCCAGCCTGTGGAAAGCAATTCATCCTGTCGAGAATCCGTGCTATTCTCCCGACCGGATGTGAGAACCGAATTCTCGACACACCGCCATACCTGCAAGACGGAGAAGGAACATGTCCGGAAAACTCTCTCGCCGAACCGTGATCAAGGGGCTTACCGTCGCGGCCATTGCCCCGCCTGATATTGTGCCCGCCGCCGTGCTGGGGCCGGATTCGCCCAGCAATAAGATCACCATGGGATTCATCGGAACCGGGAACAACGGGACCGGCTGGCTCAAGGAGTTTCTGAAAGACAACCGGGTTCGCGTGATCGCGGTCTGCGATGTCAACCGCGAAGGGCCGGGGTATTGGGACGGAACCATACGTGGCCGTGAACCCGCCAGGCAGATGGTGGATGAGGCGTACGGCGGCGTGGGCTGCGCGGCGTACGAGGATTTCCGCAAGGTGATCGCGCGGGATGACATTGATGCGGTATACATCGCAACCCCCGATCACTGGCACGCCATCATGGCGATTGAATCCGCTAACGCCGGGAAAGACATTTTCTGCCAGAAGCCGCTGTCCCTGACCATCGCGGAGGGGCGGGCGATGTCGGATGCGGTCAAACGGAACGGCGTGGTGTGGCAGACCGGAAGCCAGCAGCGTTCGGATACGAACTTCCGTTTCGCGTGCGAACTGGTGCGCAACGGACGGATCGGCAAGCTGCACACGGTCAAGTGCGGTCTCCCCGGCGGAATGCCGGATTACGGCAAAACCGCCGCGCAGACCGATCCGGCCCCCATTCCCGACGGATTCAACTACGACCTGTGGCTCGGACCGGCCCCCGAAGATTACTATTGCCCCGCGCGGGTGGGTGTTAATTTCCGCTGGAACCTGAACTATTCCGGCGGTCAGATCACGGATTGGGGCGGCCATCATCCCGATATCGCTCAATGGGGAATGGATACCGAAAAAACCGGCCCGATCGCGATCAAGAATCCGAAAGGGAAATTCCGTCTCGATCATCCCGTCTACAATACGGCAATCGAGTATTCTTACGAATGTATTTATGAGAACGGGGT
>JAKPYU010000598.1 GCA_029568995.1 Candidatus Omnitrophota bacterium
AAGGAGAATCCCATGCGAAATCGACTTGAAAAGATAACCCTGAAGGGATTCAAGACCATTCGCGAACTGGTGGATTTCAAATTAGAGCCGCTCACCGTTCAGATCGGGCCGAACGGTGCAGGGAAATCCAATTTTCTTTCCTTTTTTCACATGCTTGCCTTGACCGTGCCTTTACCCCACGAGTTTGAACTTTATGTCGGCCAACAGGGAGGAGCGAGTGTGTTACTTCTCGATGGCCCTGATAAGACTCGCGAAATCGAGGCTGAGATTACTATCGCTACGGAAGATGGAGAGGTTCAGTATCATTTTCAACTGGCGTTTGCTGCGGGCGATACATTGATTTATGCTGATGAGAGTTTTCGGCACTCTTCTCCTGGATTCATACTGGAATCTCCATGGCACGAGTTGGGTGCCGGGCACCGCGAGTCGCGACTGACCATAGAGGCTGGCAGAGGCGATATGACGGCCGATCTGATCATCAATCTCTTCCGCGAGGTGAGACGTTATCAATTTAACAATACATCGTGGACGGCCGGAATGCGGCTGAAATGTGATCTGGATGATACCTCCTGCCTCATACAGAATGCCGCGAATATCGCCCCTTTTCTGTGGAAGCTCAAAGAGAACGACCGAAAATACTATCTCCGTATTGTGGATACGATCCGTCTGATTTTGCCATTTTTCGCGGACTTCGAGTTGGAACCGCAATACGGAAAATTGCTCTTGCGATGGCGGGAACGGGACAGTGACCGCTTGTTTAGTGCATCCCAAGCGGCGGACGGGATGTTGAGGGTGATCGCTTTGGTCACACTTCTCTTGCAGCCGGAAGAGACTCTGCCGGATGTCCTGATCCTTGATGAGCCGGAACTGGGTTTGCACCCCTATGCCATCAACGTGATCGCCGGATTGATCCGTGCTGCCTCCATCAATACCCAGGTGATTGTTGCAACCCAGTCAACGGCGTTTGTCGATTGTTTCGAGCCGGAGGATATCGTGGTTGTGGATCGAGAAAATCGCGAGTCCACATTTCGACGTCTGAACAGCGCGGACTTGAAAGAATGGCTGGAAGATTACTCGCTTTCCGAACTCTGGGAGAAGAATGTGATTGGGGGACGTCCGCTATGGCGTCAGGATAGCCGGATGCAGGAGATTGTCTGAGACAAGAACGTCATCGTGGGGTGTCTGTTGTGATCGCAAGGCTTCAATTCATCGTGGAAGGGCAAACGGAAGAGGCTTTTGTCGAGCAAGTTCTGATTCCACATCTATGGTCACGTTCGGTATATGGTGTGGTTGGGGGTGTGGAGACAAGCCGGAAACTGGGCAAAAAACAGAGCGGCGGGATCACCAGATACGTGCAGGCGAAAAAGCACATCTGTAATTGGATGAGTGAAGACCAAAATCGAAACGCTTTTTTCACCACCATGTTCGATCTCTACGCTTTACCGACGGATTTCCCTAATTATGGGCAGGCTCGAAAACAGAGCGATCCGTACCAGCGCGTGAAGATGCTGGAGGATGCTTTGTCTCGTGATGCAGGGAATCGCCGTCTTATTCCGTATATTCAACTCCATGAATTCGAGGCGCTGTTGCTGGCCGAACCGCAAAAGCTGGATTGGCAGTTCATCAACCATGAAAAGGCGATAGGGAACCTTGTCCAAATGGTATCCGAGTTCGATTCACCGGAGATGATTGACGACGATGAGGAGACGGCTCCATCCAAGCGGATCATCCAGGAGATCCCGGAATATAAAGGAAGAAAAGAGTCGGCAGGGCCGCTTGTGGCGGCGAAGATCGGTCTGGATACTCTTCGGAGCAAGTGTCCGCATTTCAATGAATGGCTGAATAAGATTGAGAGACTTGGAGAAGGCGCAAGCGCCTGATCTGGCCTTGCAGGATTTTGTGTCTTGACCTGTGAATAAACGGCAGCCCTTCGGGTTATTCTTACCCGAAGGGAATCGAAAAGAGAGCAGGGAATATGTGTCCGCATTGTCATGAACCGCTTGTTGTGCTGGAACTGGAGGGCGTGGAGATAGACTATTGTCTTGCCTGCGGCGGGATCTGGCTGGATCCCGGGGAATTGGAGTTGATCGCGGAACGCGCGGGCGCAGAGCCAGGCGGCCTGTCGAAGGCGCTTGCATCCGCTGCCCCCGAAGGCAAGACGGAACGAACCTGCCCCCGATGCGGGAAGATCCTTCAGACGGTGCAGGTGGGGGATGTGGAACTGGACCGCTGCCGCCGTGGGCACGGTCTCTGGCTGGATCGCGGCGAATTGCAGACACTGGTGAAAGAATTCGCTTCGGGAGAAGAGGGCGCTGTGGCCCTCTTCTTGTCGGAACTTCTACAGCAGGAAATTCAAACGAATCGGGAAGGAGCATAAACAGATGACGGTAGGCTTATCGGCATTAGGAGTTTTTCTGTTGGTCGGCGTGATTCTCGTCGTGCTTGTTTTGGCAGTTATTGTGATTTACAACGGACTGGTTCGTCTGCGGGTCGAGGTCAAGAATGCCTGGGCGCAGATTGATGTCCAGCTGAAACGTCGGCACGATCTGATTCCGAACCTGGTGGAGACCGTGAAAGGATACGCCGCGCACGAGCGGGGAACCCTGGAAGAGGTCATCCAGGCGCGATCCCAGGCGGTTGCGGCATCGGGTGTGCCGGAAAAAATGCAGGCGGAGCAGCAGCTCACCGGAGCGCTGGGAAGGCTGATGCTGTTGGTCGAGCAATATCCCGATCTCAAGGCGAACCAGAATTTTCTGGCCCTGCAAGAGGAATTGACCTCTACGGAAAACAAGATCGGATTTGCGCGTCAGTTCTACAACGACACGGTCATGCGATACAACACGAAGATTCAGACCATTCCGACGAATATCGTTGCCGGAGTCGGCGGATTCTCGCAAGAGACGTTCTTTGAGGTGCAAGAGGCAGGGGAACGTGAAGCGCCTCAGGTGAAGTTCTGAGACCGGCCATGTGGGATGCCATCCGAAGCAACCAGTGGAAATCCACGGCGCTCATCATGCTGATGGGGGTCCTGCTTGTGCTGTTGGGATTTGCCATCGGGATGAGTGTCGATCCGCAGATGGGTGGGGCGTATGGCGCTGTTGTGGCGGTGGGGATCTGGCTGGTGATGTGCCTGGTGTCACTGATGGGGGGAGACAAAATCCTCCTGATGAGTTCCAACGCGCATCCGGTCGAGAAACGGGATGCGCCGCAACTCTATAACATTGTGGAGGAGATGACCATTGCCGCCGGGCTGCCGAAAATGCCCGCCGTGTATATCATCGACGATCATATTCCGAATGCGTTCGCAGTCGGCAGAAAACCGGAAAAAGCGGCGGTGGCGGTGACCACAGGGCTTTTGAAGCGGCTGAACCGGGATGAGCTGCAAGGGGTGGTGGCGCATGAAATCGGGCATATCCGCAACCTCGATGTCCGGTTTATGACTATCGCCTCGGTGATGCTGGGCAGCATTATTATGATCTCGGAGATCTTTGTCCGATCCGTATTCTATGGGGGACGGGTACGGTCGTCGCGGTCCTCTCGCAGCCGGGGGGGTGGTGGTGGCGGGCAGGCTCAGGCGATTCTTTTGATTGTGGCGCTGGTGATCGCCATTCTTGCGCCGATTTGCGCCCGGCTGCTGTATTTTGCCTGCTCACGTCGCAGGGAGTACCTGGCGGATGCCTCGGCGGCGCGGTTTACACGATATCCCGAAGGGCTGGCATCGGCGCTGGAGAAGATTTCGAGTCGCATGATTGGTGCGCCGCAAGTCAGCCGGGCGCTGGCTCCGCTGTATATTGTCAATCCGCTTCAGGGCCGGGCGTTGTTCAGCCTGTTTTCCACTCATCCTCCCACGGAGAAGCGTGTTGAGATTCTGCGCAGCATGGCCGGGGGAGCGGGGTATTTGGACTACGAGAAGGCTTATGCGAAAGTCTGGGGCGAGAGGAAACGTTGCATTGGGACGGAAACGCTTCAATCGGAAGGCGAGCAGATTTCGATTCGCGCTCCCATCCCGGAAATGCAGAATCGGCAGGATGCGGTGAAACAGGCCCAGGAGGTTGGCGATCTCCTGGGGCGGATCATGAATTTCCTGCTGATCCCGTGCGCTTGCGGTGTGCGGATCAAGGTTCCTCCTGAATTCAATCGACCGGAGATTGCTTGCCCCCGTTGCGGGCGGAATCATGCTCTTTCCGAGGCACAGAAACTCACCGACGTTGCGGATTCCCAAACCGGCGATCCGATGGTCTTTCAGCGTCAGGCAACCGGCTGGGAGTCAGTAGAATGCTCGTGCGGCAAGAGCACTCAGATCGGTCCCAACTTCTCCGGCAATAAGCTCCGTTGCTCCCAATGCGGGCAGGAGATTCAGATTCTTTCGAAATAGAGAGACAAATTCCCTGCATTCGGTTTCTTCATTCCCGCCACCGGACTTTTGAGAACGAAACCGGATTGGATATATTGTATGGCATAATATAATGCCATGCCGCGTGGAGTTCTCTCTCGGATTTCCAATCTCCATCATCCGACTTTGTACGGCATCCCCCGGGCAATGGGCATTGATCTTTCACTTTGGAGAAACAAACAATGGCATCGACAGTCTATTTCGGCAGCGCCCACCAGGCGCAACTCGTTCCCGAAGAAACGCTTCCCTTTAAGCTGGAGCGTATCATCGAGAAGCTGCAAATCCGCGATCGCGTGAAAGACGAAGTGGTTGCGATCAAGATGCACCTGGGAGGGAATGTCGGGTATTCCACCATCCATCCGGTGTTTGTGCGGAGGGTGGTGGATGCCGTGAAACAGGGCGGCGGGAAGCCATTTGTGTGCGATCTCTCCTGGGCGGTGTTGACGGCATACACCCGTGGGTATACGCCCGAGACGGTCGGATGCCCCATCGTTCCGGTGGATGGGCCGAATGAGAAGTATGTTTATTGGTACGAACGTCCGTTTATGAATATCGACCGCTGGGGAATGGGCGGATTCATGCACGATGCGACGTTCCTGATCGACCTGGCGCATATCAAAGGGCATCCGAGCTGCGGGTTTGGCGGGTGTTTCAAGAATCTTGCGCTGGGGGGATTTGTCCACGAAACGCGCGGGAAGATTCACGATACCAGCCACCATAAGAAATACTGGTTTGCGGAAAAGTGCCCGGATGACGCAAGCCGCAAGAAGATCATCGAGGGCTGCCCGCTCAACGGGATTATTGAAGACAAGAATGATCCCAGGGAACTCCACCTGCACATTGAGAACTGCAATCAGTGCAAACGATGTCTGAAGATTGCGCCGAAAGGTTCCCTGGAGATTCGCGCGGATACCTTTGCGGCGTTTCAACAGGCGTGCGCGATTGCGGTGGATCTCGTGTTCTCGACCTTTGCGCCCGAAAAGCGGGTATTCCTGAGCGTTGCGAACCAGCTGACAGCGGTGTGTGATTGCTTTGGTTTTACCGGCCTGTCGATTCTCCCGGATATCGGCGTGTTCGGGTCCAACGACCCGGTTGCCATTGAGAAAGCGGTCCTGGATAAGGTAGCCCGGCTGAAAGTCATCCCGGAGAATCTACCCCGCTGCATGGAGCATCAGCCGAATGCGGGGCATCCGTTCCAGCAGATTCATGGTCCGTACAAGGACCCGCATATCATGGTCCGGGAATGCGAGAAACTGGGGCACGGCACGACGGATTATGAATGGGTGGATGTCATGCCGGTGAAAGAGGGCGGTGTGATGGATACTTTTGTCAATACGGGCGGTGCGGCGTAAGAACACGCCTATTCGATTGACAAAGCGGAATGAGAGTGCAAGGATTCCGACCTGGAAACAGAATCCGTGTTCGGAAAATCTCTTGATTGACAGGTGCACAGCATGAAGAACCTCGAAAATCCGACATCCACCCGCAGATCTGTGTTGAAAGGAATCGCTGCTGCGACATTGGCAGCACCCTTCATTGTGCCTTCCACGGTACTGGGCGCAGGGGACCGTCCCGCTCCCAGCGGACGCATTACCATCGGCTCGATTGGTGTTGGCGGTCGGGGAACCGGCATGATGAAGAGTTTTCTGGAGCATCCGGACTCGCAGGTGGTGGCGGTCTGTGATCCGTTTCGCAACCGGCGTCTGGAAGCTCGCGAAATGGTGGATACCTACTACGAACAGAAAGGCTGCCAGGATTACAACGATTTCCGGGACCTGCTTGCCCGTGACGATATCGACGCGGTCTGCATTGCCACGCCGGACCACTGGCATGTTCTGATCGGCATCGCCGCCGCGGAAGCGGGCAAGGATATGTACATTGAGAAGCCGCTCAGCCTGACCCTTGCCGAGGGACGTGCGATCTGTGATGCGGTGAAAAAACACAAGCGGGTGTTTCAGCATGGCACACAGCAGCGTTCCGATAACAGATTCCGGCTTGCCTGCGAATTGGCCTTGAACGGATACCTCGGCGACTTGAGAGTGATCGAGGTCGGTTCTCCGGCCAGCGGGGAACTCGAGAATCAGCCGGAAATGCCCATTCCGGAAGGATTCGACTACGATCTATGGCTCGGTCCTGCCCCCTGGAAACCGTACACCGAGAAGCGCTGTATCACCCCTTATTGGTACTACATTTCGGATTATTCGCTTGGATTTGTCTCCGGGTGGGGTATTCACCATATCGACATCGCGCAATGGGGCAATGGAACCGATGATACCGGGCCGGTCGAAATCGAAGGCGTCGGTGTGTTCCCCAAGGGCGGTCTCTGTGACACCGCAACCGCATGGATTGTGGAATTGAAATATGCTAATGGCGTGAGGTGCATCTTCGCCGACGAGAACCGTTACGAACACGGGATTCGGTTTGTGGGCACGAAGGGCTGGGTGCATGTGCGCCGGTCGGCCATTCGATCCGTTCCGGAGAACCTGATTGAGACGAAGATCGGCCCGAATGAGGTTCATCTGTACGAAAGCAAAGATCATCGAGGCAATTTCCTGGAGTGCATCAAGACTCGGAAAGAAACGATTTGCCCCGTGGAAACCGCGCATCGTTCCATGTCTATTAGTTGCCTGAGCCAGATTGCGATGCTGCTGGGCCGGAAACTGGAGTGGAACCCGAAAACGGAGCGATTTGTCAGTGACCGGGAGGCCAATCGGATGTTGTCCGGTACGATGCGCAGCCCGTGGCATCTGTAGTGTTGGGTAACTGAAATGGCGGGCCGGCAATTGGCGAAGGAGGACGGCGTCACGATCATAAATCGATCATCGGGAAGGCGCTCTCAGGAAACCGGCATCTTATGCGGAGCCATCTAATTGTTGTCAGGCCCCAAGAGGTCACGTTACGTCCCCACGCATCGGTGGGGTTGACGCTGAGTAATCGTTCGATTACACTATCTGCATGTTCACGATCAAACAGCTTCCCGAATTCGCCGCGTGGTTGTCTGGTATTCGGGATGTTGTGACCCGCCTGCGTTTGGCCAAGCGGCTGGACAAGGCAGGGCGCGGCCTGCTGGGCGATGTGAAGCCGGTCGGCGAAGGCGTGTATGAGATGCGCGAGGACTTCGGCCCTGGCTGGCGGATGTACTATGTCCATCGCGGCAAAGCGTTGATTGTGATGCTCGGCGGCGGGGACAAGTCCGCGCAAAGAGCCGACGTCGCCAAGGCCATCAAGCTGGCTGCCACACTGGAGGATTGAGCCATGACCCGCAAGATTAAGATCGCCGACCTGCCGGAGTTCGATATCACCGAGCATCTGGACAGTGAGGAAGCCATCGCCGCCTACCTGAGCGCCGTGATTGAGGAAAACGATCCGTCGGAGCTGGCGCACGCGCTCGGCACGGTGGCGCGCGCTCGCGGCATGTCGCAGGTAGCGAAAGATGCCGGGCTGGCCCGCGAGGCGCTATACAAGGCGCTACGGCCTGGCGCGCAGCCGCGCTTCGACACGGTGCAGCGTGTGTGCGCGGCATTGGGCGTCAAGCTGAGCGTGACGGCCACTCGCACATGATCTCTCAGGCCCAATATCCGAATTCAGCGCAGAAGATTGAAGCGCACCGGCGATTCTGGAACGGGGAAGGACCTTGTTTGATCCTGATCCCGACTCCGAACATCGAACTGTACGATTTGGAGGGATATCCGGAACGGTTTGAGAATCCGCAGTTAATGTGGGAAGCGGAAATGCGTCGGGCCGAATTGGTCCGAGATTGGCCCACCGATGGGATTCCGACGGTTCGTCCCAGCCTCGGTGTTATTTTCATTCCGGCAACCATGGGATTGAGCTACCTGATCCACGACGGCCAAATGCCCTGGCCCGGCGAATCGCTGTCCCGTGAAACGATCCGACGTTGCAGAGAAATCGAGATTACCCAGACGCATCTTATTCAATTAGCCGAAGAGTTCTACCGTATCCATCGCCATTCCGGGCCGAATGACATGATTGCCTATCATGCGGATACGGAAGGCGTGTTTGACATTGCCCATCTCGTGTACGGAAATGAAATCTTTTGCGATATGGCCGATGAATCCCAGGGTGCGTGGATTCATGAACTCATGGAGATTTGCCTGGATTTCTATGTTCGGATTGTTCGGCATTTGAAGGGAATCCTGGGCGAGACGAACGAGTCCATGATCCACGGCCACGGAACGCCGCAGGGTGTCTATTTCCCGACAGCGGGGACACGAATCAGCGAAGATACCGTGACGTTAGTTTCTCCGAAAATGGTTGATAAGTTCATTCTTCCTTATCTGGAACGTTCCGTGGAGGTATTCGGCGGGGGATTTGTACATTATTGCGGATATCATGAAACGCTGTTTGAATCGCTATGCCGATCGCCGCACATTCGTGCAATCGACCTGGGGAACAGCGATATGCACGATCTGCGTCATTTGTTCGAATGCTGTGCGGAAACGGGGACAGTATTATGTAGTCGTGTTGCCGCGTTAGACGGTGAGAATTGGCGGGAGTATCTCCGGCGCGTTACCGGATTGATTCAAGAGACTGGTGCACGATGCATTCTTCGACCGATGGCCGCACCGGAGAACCGGGATGAGTGCGCCGAAATGCTGGAACTGTGGCATGAAGGGACAATCAAGTAGGACAGGCCTCCGTGCCTGTCATTGCGGGGAGCCGATGAGGACATCTTGACCATAATGAGATTTCTCCCTTCGGTCGAAATGACAACCCCATTGTCATTTCGAACGAATGTGAGGAATCTCAACACGAGGACAAAATGAATCGAAGAATCAAGACTCTATCATCCTGGTATTCGCTGATTGTGTTCCTGGTATCCCTCGGTCCGACAGCCATTGCACAGTGGACTGCCGAGGAAGATGCGCAGTATGTTCAACGATTTCTCGAAAAGTTCCCGGAAGTGTCCCCGATACCGGAGTGGAAGGAATTCGCCTCCCCACAACGCTACGATGAACTGTTCATGGGGAAGGGGTTCGATTCTTCGTTACAGAATGTAGACAATGAAAGCGGCGGAATGGCGTGGGGACTGGCCTATCGAATGATGTCCCTGAACGAGATGTATCGTGTCACCAAAGACCGCAAGTACCTGGATGCGAATCTGAAGTGTATTCGTGCGGGATTGGCGGCAAGAGACGATGTGCGGAGCAAGAAGCTGTGGACCGGGGAAATCGCTCCGATCTGGGGATGTTCGAAATATACTCCACGTGGGCGGGCTGTTTTTGCGGTCCATACCGGGATGATTGTCTATCCCATTCTGGATTGTCTGGCATTAGTTCAAGGGGATGGAACCTTCGGTGTTGAAATGGAATTGGAATTGGAGTCGATGCAAAGAAGGGCCATTGAGAGCCTGGAGTTTCACGACCGTCAGTGGCGTGCCGGTTCGGCGGATGGGGAAGGGCACTATGTGGGATTGAACCAGGAGGAGATTCTGGATGACAAACCGCTACCAGGGAACCGTCTCAGCGCCATGGGCCGCGCCCTGTGGTCGGCCTGGAAATTGACCGGCAAGGAGCTCTATCGACACAAGGCCCTGGCAATCGGTCAGTACATCAAGAATCGGCTGATCGTCGCTCCCGACGGGGCCTATTACTGGGGCTACTGGCTGGCAGCCGAGCCGGTGACGGAGTCTCTTCCGAAAGAGAAGGTGGACGGGGAGGATATCTCCCATGGCTCGCTCACAATGGACTTGCCGATTCTGCTGGCCCTGGAGGACCAGGTGTTCACCGCCGAGGAGATGAAACGTCTCGGCAAGACGATCACGAACGGATTCACGCGGCTGAATAACGGAGTGTTGTTCGGAGATGTGACCGGCAATCCGAAAAGCAATCCGGCATTGGTCCAGTCGCCCGGACGATGGCTATCCGTGGCTCCCTATGCGCCGGAGATTGTTCCACGGTTGAGAGAGTTCTATCTGAAATATCACCCAAAGCCGGATGCCCTGGATATGGCGCTACTGCTGAAGCATCAACCGCAGCCGTGATTTTCCGACCTGCATCAGGGGATATCGTGCGCAGCATTGTACCCCGGACAGGTTACGGACCTGCCCCTGTCGTTTGACGACATTTCTTGTCTGAGAAGTGACGATCAGGAGGGGCGTCGAACTTCTTCTCTGCCCACACCGGAAGCGCCCTTGGGAATCAGGCGATAGATTCCACCGACGCTGCTGACTCCATTGCTGGAATCATACGGTGGACCGTACCCGTGAGCCGGACCGACTCCCATCAGCAGTGCGGCAGAGGATCCCCGAAAACTATCTCCTACGCCCGGAAGCAGTTTGGCCGTTCCAGCGGACCATTCGAACGGTTCAATGTGAATCAACCCACCGTGCAGAGATTTCGTCTCCACCGTGTTCTTAAATATGTCCCATACCGGACCCGGATGGTATGCGGTCGGCGTAGTGAGTCCGTTGTGTGCATTGGAGAAGTCGCTGTGCATCACATTCATGTTGTTGTCCATTGCGTACATGAAGCACGCTTCCGCCAGAGCCTTCTCTTCCGAGACGCATTTCGAAACCTTGGCCCGGATCTGGGCATTCAGGAAATTGGGCACGGCGATGGCGGCAAGTATTCCGATGATCGCCACAACGATGAGAAGTTCGATCAACGTGAATCCGGATCTGTGGTGCATGATGTGTTCTCCCGGTGGCTCGAATCTGGTATGGCTTTCGTTCCCGATTGTCCTCGAAGACAATATGCGGATGTTATTTTCCAGGTCGAACAAGGTGTCAAGAGAACTCCCCTTCATCTTATGGAAGGGGTTGCTTTGCCTATTGTCCGTCGTATCCCAATCAGGCTCGAATTTTTACGTTTCCAGGGCAAAGGAAGGCTTTCGTTCCGCCCATTTCCCGCGTGTGAAATCGGGGCATTCGACGGGAGCGCTGTTGTTCGCGATGGACTGTTCCGACAGGGCGACGATGCAGCTCATGGTTACGGAGTCATAAATGTCGATGGGAGTCTGCGTCTTTGCGCGGACGGCTTTCAGGAATTCGCGCAGCTCGATGTAATCGCAGCCGCCATGCCCGCGTTCCAGAATATCCGCTGGAGAGTTTTTCCATAGAGCATGATCATATTGTTCCTGATAGGGTGGAAACGGTTCCCACTGATGATAATTGGGGCTCTTCCCGGTGAGGTAGATCGCTTCCCGTTGCTCATTGTAAATGCCCAGTGTTCCCTGAATTGTCCACCGGTTGTCGTAAGGGCGGGGCAGCTGCATGTCGTAATTGATAACCAGGCTGTTTCCCTTTTTGGTTTTCACCACGGTGGTGACGATATCCCCCTGTTTGAACTGCCGTTTTGCATTGGGATGGTCAGGGCCGAATTTTCTTCGGAAGTATTCGTTAATTCCCAGGCAGCGGGATGCCGTGGAGGTCAGGGTATCGAAACGGTCGCCGCAGTTGATATCCATCCAGCTGAGCACCGGTCCGAGGCTGTGCGTGGGATACTGGTCGCAATTCCGACGGACCAGGAATTCGGCGGGCCAGCGGTCCTTGCCTTCCGCGTCGAAGAACCAGTGGTCGATGCAATCATGGGAATGGGCGCAGTGGCAATGGACGATCTCGCCGAACAGTCCTTCGCGGATCATTTTCAGGACCGCCAG
>JAKPYU010000601.1 GCA_029568995.1 Candidatus Omnitrophota bacterium
TCCCGTTCTCATCGGGGATTGCCCGTCCAAACGCAATCCGGTTGCCTTTGTGGGACCAGGCAAAGTCGAACGCCTCCGGATCGCCTGCATCGGTCAGCGGAATCGCCTTTCCGAAACCATCGCCGGGAACGGCATTGACCAGGATCAGTTGACCCTTCCCGTTCACCGTCAGGAATCTGTTGCCCGACGGATGCCACCGGGGAGAAAGTGTGACTCCGCCCGGCTCAAAGGTGGCCTGGCGCGGCTCACCGCCCAGGGGAGAAATCAGGAAAACCTGCGGGATACCGTTCTCATCGGCCATCATGAAGGAGAGCTGCGAACCATCCGGGCTGGAGCGGACAATCCCTTTCGCACCCGGATTCTTTTTGTCCGTCGTAAAGGTCAATCGTCGCTGCACGGTTCCGGCGGGAGGCTGCGGGAATGAATCCTCCGTTCCTTCGAGCGGCCCCCAGGTTCCCGGTTTCGTCAGGTCGTTCGGGATGTCCACAACAAACACTTCTTCCACTTCCCGACCGTTCTTATCTTTCACCCTGCCGAGAAACGCGCGGGCCAATTGCTGTTTCCCGTCGGCTCGCTGATACCCGTGTGTGCCGACCCAGCTGTCGCTTGCGGCCTGGTTGATTTCATCGCTTCCGGGTTTCGGATCGGGCGTGACGCGGACCACCAGCACGCTCCAGCCTTCGCCGTTGTTGTTCTCACCCTTGGCGTCCTTGTCCGTTTTCACCGGCTTGCCGAGTTGGGTTACCCCGATGGTTCGGAGGTCTTTCCCAAGGGCGTGCATGATCTGGTCGTTATACGTGTAGCCGATCCATTTGCCGGTTGCATCCGGTTCATGCCGGTGGGTTCCGCCGCGAAGCGCGCCCGGAGTGAACGGCGGGGTGATATCCCGTGCATCCATGATCCACGTCTTGCCGGAACCGTCACCCGCCGCCACACACCCGAACCGGCGATGCTTCTCATATTTCAGGCCCAACGAGGTTGGTTTGCCGCAGATAAACATGACCTCATCGGTCACCGGCGAATAGCTGGCCGCACCCATGCCCGGACCGAAATCCTGCCTCGGATTCTCGGCCTCGCAGAGAACCGTAATCTTGCCGGTCTCAATCTCCACCTTCTCGATGGTCCGGCCGTTGGCGAGGTTGCCGTCCGGGGGACGGGTGTCGTAGCAGAGAAACCGGTCATCGGGGGAGAAATTGTCGTTGTTGTCCAGGCAATGATTCTTGGAATCGAAAGTCAGCTGGCGGACAGTTCCTGCCGTGGCGCAAACCGTGGCGGCAACTCCGATTCCCAGGAACAGGGTCAGGTGGGCGGCTCCGCTCATGATTGATCAACACTCCTTGGTCCTAAGTTATGTTCTCTAATGCTGGGGACGTTCCGCTTCACGGATCATCACATAGATGGCCTCTTCCACAACGGGCATTTTCGGGGCCAGCTCGTATTCCAGGAGATCCGAGAGTTCAAGAAATCGCTGTTCCTGAAGGTGCTGTGTCGCATCCTCCAGGAGTTGGAGAACCTGCAAGTGAATATCTGCGGCGGATTGCTGCCCGACGGAGATCCGGTCGTGGTCGATTCCCAAAATGGTTGATGCACCGTTCAGGCCATGGTACAGCTGAGACCAGGTATGCATCAGCTGCTGGAGACGGTTGAAAGCTTCTTCCTCCTGCCGAGACTGGAGCAGGCTGGAGATATCCACCAGCTCTTTCTGGATTGGAGACATATACTTGGCGATGTCATAGAGAACCTTGATCGCCAGTCGGTGCGGTTCCTCACTGATCAGCCGCAGGCAGCCGATCTCCCCGATGTGCTGTTCCGCAAACGGATCGTTCTGCCAATCCCCCTGGGCGACCTCATCCACATACACCTCACACACCACGCGGTTCCGCCCTTTCAGATCGTCGGACACACGGTTGATGACATCC
>JAKPYU010000608.1 GCA_029568995.1 Candidatus Omnitrophota bacterium
TGGCATTCATCAAGTAGATATCGCACGATGGGGCTTGGGCGTAGAATTTCCTGACGCCGTGACCGCTGCCGGAGGTCAACTGTTCTACGATGACGATCATGAGACACCGGACACCCAGGTAGTCACGCTGGAATACGATCATTGTTATCTGCTCTATGAGATGCGCCTTTGGACTGATTATCAGTGTGAGGGCCATGATAATGGGACAATCTTTTTCGGAGACTTGGGCAAACTCGAGGTGGGTCGCCGAGGCTGTTTTGTCACCTTGATCGATAAAGAGCCGGAACAGATCCCCGGGCAGGGAGTCAGTCACGCCCGCAATTTCATTGACTCGGTTATTGCGGATGATCCCTCGAAGTTAAATGCACCGATATCCGAGGGCTTTATCTCCGCGACCTTGTGTCATCTGGGGAATATCGGCACGAGAGTCGGACAGCGCTTGCATTTTGATAAAGAATACCTCCGATTCCCTGAAAGTGAGGAAGCAACCCGCCTCTGTAGTCGTGACTACCGTGACGGATATCAACTGCCTGTGTTGAGGTGAACGATGATGAGAATTGCGCGATCTGTTTCGCGGTTTATGTGGTTCGGATTCATTGCAGGATATTCTTTCTTTAGCTTTACGCTCTTCTGCCTCGCGGATACGGCAAAGATTGCGGGTAGGGTTCAAGCAAACGGATCTCTGCAGATTGACATCGACAGCAAGCCGTTTGCACGGTATGTCTTTCAGGACGAGAAGATTCTGCGCCCGTATTTCTGCGATGTTCATGCTCCCTGCGGAATTCAGGTCACTCGGAATCATCCCCCGGTCGAGGGAGTAGACAGCACGGATCACGCGGATATGCATCCGGGTATGTGGCTTGCATTCGGAGATATCAACGGCGAGGATTTCTGGCGCAATCGCGGTCATGTCAAGTCCACGCTTCAGGAACCATTTCGGTCCGAAGATGATAGCGGTTCCTTTCAGGTCAGATATCAATACATATCAAGCCGGGACGGGATGGTGATCTGCGAGGAGATTTGCCGATATCGAATAGTCGTCAGGCCGGAGTCCTATTTCCTCATCAGTCGATCCTCCTTCTTCTCGGACAGGGGTGATTTTGTATTCGGAGACCAGGAGGAAATGGGATTTGGGATACGTGTGGCAACCCCGATTTCCGTAAAGAACGGCGGAATCATTCTGAACAGCGACGGGCTGACTAATGAAGCACAGGCCTGGGGGAAGCAGGCAGATAGCTGTATGTATGGCGGGGTCATGGATGGCTGGCATATCGGCATAACGCTGATACCGTCACCCGACAATTTTCGCCGGTCATGGTTTCATGCGCGGGATTATGGTCTCCTCGTGGCGAATCCGTTCGGGCGGAACGCGTTTACACAGGGCGAGAGAAGCCAGGTAGTCGTCAAGAAGGGTGAGCGATTCGAGTTGGTCTTCGGGGTATTGATCCACAGCATGAGGAAGCCGCTCCCGGAGGGAGTGGATCTTCGTCGTGTGTACAAGCCTCTGCTTTCCATTCCGGAAGAGAAAAGCAGCGGGAAATGATAGCCGATATTGCAGCCTGTTTCTTCCTCACGGCACTGCCGGCGGCGGCGTCTCCAGCCATTTCTTGTTGAAGGCGTAATGCTGACGGCTACTGATGAGTTGAATAATCCCATCCGCCGTCTGGCAGACCGAGAGGTAGCCCTTGGGTTCCGCCTTTTCATAATTCATCAGAAATAGTCTTCCGTCCAGTTGTTCCACATATCGTCCCGGTCCGTCGTCACTAATCAGGCGAATCACCGGCCAGGTCTCACCATCGTCATACGAAAGCGCTCCAAACAGCCCGGAAACCGGCCGCTGTTTCCCGCTCGCATCGGTGATGAGAATTGTCCGCTCCGGTTCACGTTCGGAACCGGCAAAAGAGGCAAGGAAAAGCAGCCCTTCCTGTAGACGAATCAGCACCAGCCGTTGTCCGCCGGAAATCGGCGGGAAGGGACTGGCGCTGTATGTCCAGGTCTTGCCCATATCCGTCGAAAGGCTCTTGGGCATCCTATTGTCGATATCGTTGCCGCGCCCCAGCGCCATTAGCCGTCCATCGTTCAGTTGCACAACACCGGCATGGATACCGGCTATGAGTTGTTCACAGGCTTCCGACCAGGTCGTTCCGTTATCACGACTCACATAGAGGGTCGATCCCGTTTCCGTTTTTGTCCGTGACGCATCCGAGGGAAGGAATATCCAGCCTTCGCGTGACCGAAAGACCGATTCGATAGGCATGTGGCTCGCGTGGTGTTCCGGCAGGATGATCCGCGCTTTGGACCAGGTCGCTCCGCTGTCAGTCGAAGTGCGCATAATGATGGCCAGGTTCCCCCACGTCGATGCAACAGAGAGTCCGACAAAATGGTAGATCGTCTTGTCGCCATCGAACCAGAGCGCCGGTGCGTGATCGTTTCGGTCCGGGGCATCCCAGAACGGCGAGGCCGGTTCCCACTGCTCCTGTCCATACCGTAGGCGGCTTGCGACAAGACCCAACTCTCTACTTTTTTCCGAGGTGCACGTGTACCATATCGCGAGAAGATCTCCGTTCGGGCACTCGACTAATCCCGGATCATGGTTGTGATGATAAAACAGCGGACCATACGATTGCGGCGGGATATTCACGTATTGGCGCGGTCCTCTGAAATACGGCTGATCTGGATCGGGGCCGTTCTGGATATCGGCTGGAACCGCCTGCGTTACATTCTGTTGATTCAATGGGAGCACAGGCACAGGGATGGGTTGCGACGGCGGCATTTTCCCGATCACGAGACGAAAACCGATCTGCCAGTTGCGCTCTTCGGGAACGGTTCCCATGCGATTTGCGGAACGCAGGTAATAGAGTTCCGTGGAATGACTACCGCCGCGCGTGACGCGAAAATCACCGTCGGCCCGGCCCACCGGATCGACCTGGTCCCCGGCTTCGTATGGGCCGTACCAATCGGCACACCATTCCTCAACATTCCCGTGCAGATCGAATAGCCCCCAGGGATTCGGCGGCGTCTTCCCGACCGTAAGATCGATTTCGGCTATTATTTCTGTCCGAGATGGATGGGGGAACCAGTACTGACACGAATTCTTGTGAAAGGCTTCCGGCAGAGAATCGCCGGTGTGGAATGGTGTCAGTGTACCGGCTCGGCACGCATATTCCCACTCGGCTTCCGTAGGTAGACGGTACGGAATCCCTTCCTTTTCCGAGATCCACTTGCAGAAGTTCATCGCATCCTGCCAACTGACAAAAACCACGGCCTCATCGTCTCCCGACGAAAAGCCCTGCTTGCCTCGCAGGTCTCGATGACCCGGATCGAATTGCTCATATTCCGCATTGGTTACCTCGCAGGTTCCCATGTAGAATGGACGGCTGATCGTGACCTTATGACGGGGCCATTCATCGAAATCCCCATACCGGCGATGGGCAGTCCCGCCGTGTTCCTCATGATTGTCGAACGGTTCACGCAGTTCCTCCGGCAAAAGGCGGTCGTTGACCCCCTTCAGGAACTCCCCCGCTTCGATGCGTACAAAATCCTGCCCCAATGAGTTGGTGTAGTCTTTTCCGCTCGGTTGGTTCCATCCATCGCCGCTCAGCAGGAAAATCGATCCGATGAGTAGGAAGGCCCAGAGTATTCTGTTCATTTTTCGATCCTTGTCATTATGATTTCGACGCAATCTTGCCATCCACAACAATCATAAGCGGTGAATCTCGGATTGAAAAGAGGGAGATTCCTTCGCTCTCCGACGGATTGGTCAGGTGGGGGTTGTCCGGATAGCGCAAGACCATTCATTTACACTGCACCGCCTGGACGATTCATCCGGCAAATGCATCCCATTCAGGGCATGGGGTTCGCTGTGCGGCGTGTCCCGTCTTGCATATCATAGGGGGCCAGAATAATCAGAGAATCTCGGAAGGAACGGAGCATGAAAAAAAGATCGGAAGTATCGCCTTCATCGAAAGAGGAACCATCGGATTCGGTTCGGAAACAGTCGCGAAGATCCTTTCTCAAGAGCAGCACCGGCGTGGCCGCCGCGGTGGGTCTGGCAGGCTCCACAACCGGATGCGTCGGATCGGAGAAGATTGCCGCAGAAACGTCCGGCACGAAACAAATCGCGTTGACAGCTACCGCAAAGCCCCCGGTCACCGTCGTGTCGTCCTCAAGCGGCAACTTGAACTGGATCAAAGAAGGTTGGGACCCCAAGCGACCTTTTCTTCTCTGGGGACGTCCGCTTCGGGTGCAACCCATTCTGATGTATTCCACACCACAGCCCAAGAAACAAGACTCCTGGAAGTCCTGGGGAGGCGTACTGACCGAGGAAGCCGCAACCGAGGAAATCGCGCGGATCACAGAGGAACTTCGCGCGCTGGCCGCCCAGGCCGAATTTCCGGTGGAGTTCCTTCCGGCACAGAAGGTGAAAACGCCGGAGGAGGCTGAGGCCGCCCGCAAAAGCGATCATGATATTGTGCTCGTCTACCCCGCTGCCGGAGGCGGGCGTACCCTTGCCGCTTGTGCCTCGACGGACGGAAATGCGATCATCTTCGCACGACACCGTTCCGGCCCAATCTACTACTGGTACGAGGCGCTCAGCGTGGCTTACCTCGCGACGGACGACCCCGAGAAGGCCGGGGGCGAGCCGCCTCGATTGGGGAAGACCCATGTTGATGACGTCGTCATTGACGATTACCAGGAGGTCCTGTGGCGGCTTCGCGCCTGGTATGGCGTCAAAAATATGATGGGCGCACGGATTGTCGCGTTGGGCAGTGCGGAGGGGAAATACGCCGGTGATGCCCCCAAAATCGCCCGTGAGAAATTCAAATTCGAGATTATTGAAATCTCCTATGAGGCCGCGGAATCCCGTATTCGCGCCGCCATCGCGGACCCGAAACGGATCGCCCGCGCCGAGAAATGGACGGAAACTTACCTGTCCATGCCCAATACACATCTGAAAACCGATCGGCCCTTCGTGGTGAATGCCTTCATTCTGTACGAGTTGTTCAAGGAGTTCATGTACGAAAACAACGCACCGGCGTTCACAATCCGCAGCTGCATGGGAACCATCATGCCGATGTCGGAAACCACCGCGTGCCTGACACTTGGCTTGATGAATGATGAAGGACTCCTCGCGTTCTGCGAATCCGATTTTGTCATTATTCCGGCGGGGATTCTTCTTCGCCACATTACCGGCAAACCCGTGTTTCTGCACAACTCCACATTCCCCCATCAAGGGGTCGTGACGTGCGCACATTGCACGGGTCCCCGGCGGATGGATGCTGTCAACTACGATCCCGTGACCATCCTTACCCACATGGAATCCGACTACGGCGCGGCCCCGAAGGTAGACATCCCTATCGGGCAGGAAGTCACCTTCATTGATCCCGAATACACCAGGGGACGGTGGGTCGGGATACGCGGGAATGTCGAAGGGAATCCGTTCTATCCGATTTGCCGGTCTCAGCAGGACGTCCGTATTCAGGGCAAGTGGCGTGAATTACTCAACGAACCGCGCGATTCGCACTGGATGATGGCCTACGGCGACTACCTCAAAGAAATCGGCTACGCCGCCCGCAAACTGGACCTCCGCTGGGAAAATGTGTCGGATGTGTAATAGTAAGATGTATTCATAGGACAACTAATGTATACCATCCTCCCGATGAGGATGCTGTACTCATTCTCTGAGTCTTCGCATTACTATACGCAGGGCGAAAGGTGACAGGTTGGATTTTAGGCACGGAGGCCTGTCCTGCCCCCACGATGCCACTTGACGCAAGAATGAATCAGGGTGAAGAATCTTGAGGAATTGTTGCGTCTCGACTTTGAACGGGTTTGAGGAATTCGATGCCGGCGAATGCAATTTTTACCGCGTTAAGGGACTTTGCGGAAAATGTGTCCGCGAAGATGTCGCAGCTGACTGCCGGTGAGCCGGAAGACCAGTTGCGTGGTCCGTTTGAGAATTTCGTGGCTATGGTTGCCCATGCTCTCGGGCAGGATGTGGTTTGCACAGGGGAAGCCATGCTGCCGGCTCGCCTTGGCCGCCCTGACTTCGCCATTCATCTGAATCAGTTGCTCGCGGGCTATGTTGAACTGAAAGCCCCCGGCGTGGGCGCGAATACGCAGCGTTTTAAAGGCCACAACCGGGAACAATGGAAACGGTTTTCGGGTATCCCGAATATCCTCTATACAGATGGAAACGAATGGGCGCTTTATCGCAGCGGAGAACTTGCGGGGAAAGCGGCTCGCCTGTCCGGAGACATCACCGCCGAGGGGAAAAGGGCGGTCATTTCGGATGATGCGCTTGCCGTCGAACGCCTCCTGCGCGATTTTCTGTCTTGGCAGCCGATTATTCCCATCGACAGTCGCGGGAAGATGGATCTCAAGGGATTTGCCGATCTTCTGGCTCCGCTTTGCCGAATGCTGCGCAGTGATGTAACCGACGCGCTGAAGCGGCCCGATTCGCCATTGGTCCACCTCGCCAAAGATTGGCGTCACCTGCTTTTCCCCGACGCACCCGATGAGCAATTTGCGGACGCCTACGCTCAGACGGTCACATTTGCCTTGCTTTTGGGGCGAAGCGAAGGGGCCGATCCGCTGACACTCGAAAGCGCCGAAAAGGCACTCGCCGCACAACACAATCTTCTTTCCCGCGCGCTCCAAGTACTGACGGATCGTGACGCGCGTATCGAGATGGCGGCTTCACTCGACCTGCTCTTGCGTGTCATTGCCGTTGCGCCCTCGGCGACGCTCGGCGGTCCCGATAATCCCTGGCTTTATTTCTACGAAGATTTTCTTGCCGCCTACGATCCGAAGTTGCGCAAGGACATTGGAGCCTATTACACCCCCATTGAGGTCGTGCGCGCCCAGGTTCGGCTCATTGATGACCTGCTCGTCAACCATCTCGACAAGCCGTTGGGATTTGCCGACCCTGGAGTTGTGACGCTTGATCCGGCTGTCGGTACAGGAACCTATCTGCTGGGTGTCATCGAACACGCGCTGAATCGCATCGAGATCGAACAGGGTTCCGGTGCCGTCCCGGGCCAGGCCAGGGTTCTGGCCGAAAATCTCTATGGTTTTGAATTGATGGTCGGCCCTTACGCAGTGGCCGAGTTGCGGGTCAGCCATGCCCTGCGGGATCGCGGTGCCGTCCTGCCGAAGGAAGGAACGCATATTTATCTGACCGATACGCTTGAAAGGCCCGATGCGAAACCGCCGTACTTGCCTTATGCTCTTCAGCCTATCGCGGAGCAGCACGCCAAGGCGCTTAAGGTGAAAAGTGAGGTCCCGGTCATTGTCTGCCTGGGCAACCCACCCTATGACCGTCACGAAGCGGCAAGCGACGACAACAAGGCCCGAACCGGCGGATGGGTTCGATGGGGCAGCAATGGCCTCGGTGACCTATCTATATTTAGTGATTTCCTGAAACCTGCCGTGGCCGCCGGGCACGGCGTCCGAGTCCATAATCTCTACAACCTTTATGTCTATTTCTGGCGGTGGGCACTCTGGAAGGTGTTTGAACAAACAAACGCTTCCGGACCGGGAGTGGTGAGTTTCATCAGCGCGTCCAGCTATCTTGACGGCGACGCCTTCTGTGGGATGCGCGAGCATCTGCGTCGTCAATCCGACGAGATCCGGATTTTCGACCTCGGCGGGGAGGGACGTGGTACGCGCAAGAGCGAGAACGTTTTTGCCATTCAGACTCCCGTGGCTATCGCCATCGCGGTTCGTTACGGGAAAATAAAAAAAAGTCGGCCCGCTAAAGTCCGTTATCTTTGCATCGACGGAACGAAAAGTGAAAAACTCAAGGCATTGGATTCGATACAGTCTTTTGCCGATGTGTCATGGGAAGACTGCTCCGACGAGTGGCAGGCTCCCTTTCGTCCCGATGGAAAGGGCCGGTATTTTGACTGGCCGCTGCTGACAGACCTGATGCCGTGGCAACAATCCGGCGTCAAAGCCGGCCGCACTTGGGTAATATCGCCTGAGGAGGAAACGCTCAAGAAATGCTGGCGTATGTTGATGAACGTGGAAAAAGATGAGCGCAAGGCACTTTTCAAGGACTCCCCGACAGGTCGCAAAGTCCACGAGTCAGCCACCCAGCTGCCCCCTGGCAAAGCCAGACTGAAACCCATCACCGAATTGTCAAAAGCATGTCAACCGACAAGCATTACGCGATACTCCTATCGGTCATTTGACCGACAGTTTATTTTTGCGGATGCACGCTTGCTTGATCGACCGGGGCCCGATCTCTGGCGGGTCCATGGCCAGCAACAAGTATATCTAACAAGCCTTTTTTCTCAGGCGCTTGGGTCTGGCCCTGCGCTGACCTCTTCTGCACAAATTCCTGATCTGGATCACTTCCGAGGCTCTTATGGTGCAAAGGCGACGATGCCTCTCTACCGCGATTCCGATGCAACAGAGGCAAACATCCTACCCGGCTTGCTTGATTTGCTGGGTAAGGCATGTAAACGAAAAGTGACGCCGGAGGATTTTTTGGCTTACGTCTACGGTATGCTGGCGCAACCCGCATTCACAGCGCGATTCCATAAGGAGCTGGAGACGCGCGAACTGCGAGTCCCAATCACAAAGAAAGGAACCCTATTCACAAAGGTCTGTGACCTCGGAAAACGGCTGCTCTGGTTACATACTTATGGCGAACGCTTTATTCCCAAGGGAAAACATCGAGGGCAGGTTCCCAGAGGGAAAGCACGATGTGTCAAAGCCGTCCCCGCTGACCACGATGGCTATCCCAAATCCTTTCATTATGAGGAACCGACACGGACATTGCATGTCGGTGAAGGCGAGTTTAGCCCAGTCGCACCCGAGGTCTACGAGTTCGAGGTCTCCGGTCTGAAAGTTGTGCAATCCTGGCTGAAATACCGCATGAAAAACGGCGGAGGCAAGAAATCCTCTCCATTGGATGATATCCATCCCGAATGCTGGACCAGTCAATTCACAACCGAACTGCTGGAATTACTCTGGGTACTGGAGGTGACCGTCGCGAGCTATCCCGAACAGGCCAAACTCCTGGAGGCCATAACCGAAGGAGATTGCTTTACCGCCGACGAGATGCCGTCTGTACCCCATTACACTCGGAAAGCTCCAAGCCGCACACCATTGTTCGATTATGCAGAAGATGAATAGCCGTCCCCAAATATCCACCCGGCCTGCTGCTCGGCACTGATCGGTCGCTGCGGTCGCATACATTCCTCCTCCATCCAAATCGGGAGGATTGCATACATTAGTTATCCCATGAATGCAACATAGTATAAGAAAGTGCGATAAAACAACTCGGCCCCTTCCATCCATTCGGAAGGGGCCGAGTGAGAACTCCTGACGAGGTTTCTTCAACTTCCCGACGGCAACGGCGATTCCACAAAAATCCGGTTGAATCGATCCAGGGGGGCTAGCCCGCGAGCGTCCATCGTCCCCTTTGCCGATACCCCCGGCTGTGTGCGAATCACAATCGGCACAACCGTGCAAAGTTCCAGCGGCTGCGAAAGATTCTGCGTCTGCCCCGGACGGGGCGCGTCGATTTCAACACGAACCATCAGGCGAATCAGCCCATCCTTCGCCTGGCTTAAACCAAATGAGAGCTGTTTCGGATCCACACCCGCGTCGCTGTTCTTCGTGGCTCCCAGGAGATAATCGGCGAAATTCTCTCTTGTTGAGGTCAGCTTCCGAACGTTCCCGTCCTGGTCCGTCGAAGACAGATATCCCACTTCCTGGTCGCCGAGAAGTTCGAAAGTCACCTTTGCATTGCGGTTGGCGACTTCACTGGAACCGGTCGCACTTCCGTCCCGATTGGTCAATTCAAAGTTGAGATCGTAAACATGCGTTCCAATCGAACCGGGAGTAACATACACAATCGGAGGATTCACCGTAATACGGAAAGAATCCATATCCAGCCCGCTGGGCGGCCTCGGAGTGGGGGTGGCGTTGGGATCGGCGGAAGATGTTGTTCCAAGACCCGAGGGCGGACGAACCTGCTGCGGATTCACCGTCGGTGTAGGTTGCACTTCTTCACCGCCTCCTCCGGAAGGCGTATAAGTAACACTGATGTCATCCAGCAGAATCCGCCTCGTGATTCCCTTCACCTGAAAGGCCAGCGTGCGGTCTCCCAGTACCTTGAAATCATTATCCGTAAAGGAGATCTCGACCTTGCCGGGATTGGCCGCGTTATTTCGATACTGATCCACATCGAACACCCGACCTGCGAAACTCAGGAACAACCCGGTGTCGGACCCCACCGAGGGAGCATTCAAAATCTGAAAGCTGATATAAACAACGCCTCTGCCCTGTGCAAGGAGCTCCGCCACTTTTGACGAGGGAATCACCTGGGCCAGAACACCCGCCGGACCGACAACCTCACCCGCATAGTCCCCGTTGACAAACACACGTCGGCCTCCCTCCCAACCCAGCGCCCTGGACGGGGAGGTTGGATCGGCCGCCGTGAACTCTCCGTTGGTGATCACGTTATTCGTCCCGCCCTGGGCAATCCCATCCTGCGGCATCATCAAACAGAGTCCTGCCATCGCGATACACGCTGCAAGGATTGACATTTTCACCGTGGTCATTAGAACATCTCCTTGGGAGCAATCCGAGTCTCGTGCTCCCGAATTAGTTGCTGATCCGCCTTTTCACCCGTTCTGCTGCCATTGGTGGGGTGCGGGAATCCTGAGAATGCCCCTCGTCTGTCTGCGTGAGTTTGGGCAATCTGCGATTCCCGCCCCCACCGAGTTCACTCGTAACTCAGCGCACGACAGACGATCTCCGTTATCTCCGATACACACTCTTGTACCGCCGGGAAGCGGCAACTTCACCTTCACCGGCAATCGCCTTCCCATCCGTCACCACGTGGAACACACGCGAATTGACCGAAATCATCCCGGACAGGCGATGCATCATCTCTTCCATATCGCGCGGGGTCAGTGCATTTTCCCCGCTCAGGTTCAATCGCTTATTCAGCCGCTCTCGCAAATCTCCCATACCGTCCGTAACACCGTCCCCGGTGCGGTCCAGATCGCGCCGCACAGCGGCCGCCGTTCGGTCCCGCCGTTTCATGTGAACCAGATCGGACAACAGGCGGCTGATATCTTCGTATGGACCATCGTCCGGCAGCGAAACGGCGGAGGAGGCGTACACCTCCTGCACATTCGAACGACGATCCTGGACATCCTTCATCCCAATCGCATCATCCGAAAGGACTTTCTCGATGGCCGGAACACTCGAATACTTGGACGTCGAAGAAAACTCCTTGAGAAAAGCCTCGCTGCGCCCGACACTGGGCAGCTTGTATTCCACACTGTCATCCAGGGTTCCCCGACTGGAGACGTCATCGTCGATTTCAGCCACTCCCATCTGCTGATCCCGTCCCAGTGGATTCCGCCCCTCAATAATGAAATCGGCCACCATCGAGTTGATCGTAAACCGTTCCTGAAGGTTACGGATCTCGGAGGGATCGTCGCGATTGGCCGGCGAGGCTGGAAGCGCAGCCAGCACCTCCCGAATCGCCGTGTTGACATTGATCAATCCGGGCGTGACCGGCGAATCGCTGGTCGTGACCATGCTGTAAAGAAGCGAATACTGATTCTCCATCTGGTCGAGACGTTCCCTCTGGGCGAGAATCAACCGATCGGTGTCATTCTCATCGGAGGGTATCAGGCGCCGTCCCAACTCGGCGTTGGAGTCGATCTGGTTCTGATAGATCGTCTTATCCTCCAGCCGTTGCGGGATCATCGGACCGCAGACCGTCTCAAACCGGCCGCCGGTCATGATTCGCGAAATCTCGCCCGGCGTGGCTAACAGGCCGTTCTTCACAAAAGGCGTGTTGTCAACAATATCGAACTGGTCCCGCTGTGACGGCGTATCGATCATCCGTCGCCGCCTCGGATACGCGGGCACATACCCGGCGTTCGCGCGCCCTGGAGTCCCGGCGATAAGCGCCATCCGCGCATTGTCCTGAACCGAGTCCGAACTCCCGCCATTCATGCGGCCTCTTCCACTCAGTTCAATCCCGTAGAAGTAATAATTGTCGTCCAGCGTATTCATGATGTCGGGAGTCGTTTTCCGCATGATCATCCGCAGAACAATGAGCGGTTCCTGCGCCTCGGAGGTATCCAAATCCCGATACAAATCCTGGAAACTCTCCCGGAGATCGACCGTGAACGCGGTATCTCCATCCCGCAGCTTCGTAAACGCATCAAAAGGAACCGGATTGAGCGGATTAGCCTCCACTTGCGGCTGATTATAGGTTCCACCTTCCCGCTCCTCTCCGGGATCGACCACCGTAAACATGGGATGCGTCAGGACTTCGCCGACAATGGCCGGGAAGAAACCGAGTTCCTGGCTTTTCCCACGAACACGGACAGTCAGATGATCGTCCACATCCGGATCGAATCCGGCCCGGACCAGCTCTCGCAATCCCAACGTCCAGGTATAGCGAACCAGGTCTCCCGGATAGGCCCGCCCACTCGGCGGAAGGTCCAGGGGACTGACCAGGATATTCGTGTAATTCTCCAATCCGCCTGCCTGCTGTTTGAACAGCGTACCACTGCCGAATTCGGGACATCGTGCAGGACCGCCCCACGGATTCCCATCCGGATCGAAGCCGGTCTGTCCCGGATCGGGAGCGTCTCCCACAAAATCCCACCCGCCCTGGTATCGGCGGTCATCCAGGTCTGTTCCAGGATTCTCCGAAACAACCAGCGACGGATTCGCGCTCAGGGATCGGTTCCCATACAGTGTTACAGTCAGAGGATCTCTTTCCTCACTCCCGGGCTGCACGGCAAACGTCTCAATGGCGGCCTCTCGCGCCAGAAGCCGCATCGTCGGTGTGAATCGCTGCGTATCCTGGCTTCGATCCGGTCGCTTCTCCGTCACTACTTGTGTCGGATCGCCTCGCTCAAAGGTCTCCATGCCCCGGTATCCCGGCAGGGCAATCACATCCAGCGACGCAATCTCATAAAGCGGTTCCGCCGGGTCCTGAACCGGCAGTCGGAATACATTCCCGGGAATATCCACCACCAGGTTGTTGAACGTGGTCTTATATTCGAGACGATCCACCTCGTTCCCTGCCGGATCGGTCAACGTAACCGTTTTCAAATCGTAATTATCCGTCAGGATGTCATTCTCACGATCGACCAGTTTGAAAGTTGACAACTCACCATACGGGTTGTATGCGGGAGAAACCCCTCCCGTTGTCACCGTCTCCGGTGCAAGCACCGGCACGTTCTCATCGAATCCAGGATAATTGGCATTTGCCCACGTCACGAATCCATCACGATCATGGACCAGCAACAGATAGTTGTTATCCATTCGGATATCGTCCTGCGTCCGGGTCTTCCCCGCCAATCCCCCGCGCTCGGTGGGATAAGCCGCACGATCCCAGGGCCGCCCCGGAAGAGGAATCCCGTTATCCAGGGCCGTCTCTCGTCCGTCATCCTTCTCAAACAACGGTTTGATTCGCGGAATGATCGGTCGCACACCGCCCACCGTCTGCAGGATGTATTTCCCGTATGGCGTATTCACCGTCCATCCGGTCAAGTCGATATCGTCTGGTGTGAGGTTCACCAGTTCCAGGTATTGCGCCGACAGGTTGATCAACTCAATGCGGTCAAAGGTCGTCATGTAATACCCGACTTCAGGCGGATTCGCTTTGATCTGGACGGTCAGACGACCATTCGAATCCACAACCGCCCGGAAACTGGTGTCTCTCGGATACAGGCGATACGGCAGCCGAAGCATCGAGGTCGCCACCAGGTTGCCCGGATTCTGGCCTTCTACCGGGGCCACAAATGCCCCGCTGATCGGATTCATAAGAAACTGGTTGTTATACGCCTGGGCCAGTCGCAAATCCGGCGAGGAAGCCAGGTAAACCGACCACTTGTTGTAAAAATCATTCCCCAATCCCCGAATCCCCGGAATCACATTCGTATTGAGATACCGCACATAAGCCGGAGGCAGTTTCGCGGTGTAATGCAAATACCCGTTCAGGGCAAAACCCGTCTTGCCGCCGTATTCCAACGGCAGGATCGGCATGAGTCCATCGACGGCTTCCTGGTTCTCCGGATCTTGATAGAAAAAGTCGGATCGCATCAAAACTTGCTGCGAATTGATGGAATACTCCACTTCCCCTCGAAGAGAATCCATCGGGTCCAGATACAGAACCACGTCGTACACTCCGGGAGGAACATTCTCGAAGATCCAGGTAGCCGTCTCGGCCTCCGAACCGACACCGCCGCCGCCACCGGTTCCGCCACCTTGCGATTCTTCCTCACCTTGAGACGTTACTACCTGCGTATTCGTAACCGCAAACACAATACTCGGCGCCATGGAGTCATACAGCCCGGCGGCTGTCAGGGAACCGTACGGCAATACCGTATTCTGGAATCCACGCGGTCGGACAAGAATGGAATCGCTCCAGTTGGTATCCGCAATTTCCGTCCCGCCGGTCAATGTCCCATACAGCCCGTCATCATCATTGCCCCCATTCACAACAAACCGGCCGTTCGGCCCGTTAGAAGTCCAGGCATAACCCCCTTGCCCGTTATCCTGCAACGTGGTCAGTGTCTGTTCCGCCTCCAGCCGGATCATCGGTTTGACCAGCGCCTCATTGATTCGAACCCCTTCCACACCACGATAGGTCACCGGATTCGTGACCTCCGGCGGATTGGGAAGGAGTAAATCCATTTCATTCTCCAGCAACGCTTTCTGTTGACGATTCGGTCCGGATAGAAACTGCGGATTCATCTCGAAAGCACGCTGGCGAGTTGAGGTAATCCCATTCTTGAAATTGAAAACAGAGGGAGGATCTACAAGAACCAGGTCTTCCAACTGCAATCTCAGCACCGCCTGCACATCCGGGTCGCCCGAAACCGGCGTCGGAAACGGCTGGTCGATATAGTCCAACATGTTCAGGATAAGTTGAAATTCCGGCGGATCTTCATCCATACGCCCGTCTTCATCGTCATCCCATGCGGCAATGTATCGCTCGCCAGGCTCATCCACCTCGCCGTCGCCGTCATTATCCACCAGGTCCCCATCTGCGCGGTACATGGCGGCGATCACCTGGGGATCGCGAAAGTCGGCAAATCCATCGCCGTCATCGTCCGCAAAACTGGTCAGGCGTTCGTTGGCGTTCTGAGCGCGCAGCTTTGTGCTCTGACGTTCCACGGCCAGATCTCCCGCCGCGCTGCCTTCAGGAGCCGTAGTGGACACCCCGATTCCGGGATATCCATCCCCGTTCGCATCCCCGTCGGGATCTTCGTTCAGGTGCCACTCCGGATCGTAGCTGATCATCCAGTCGCCGTTGAAATCCCCGGTATCGTCAATCACACCGTCACCGTCGTCATCCGCGCCGTTGCCTTCCTGGACCATCCCGGCCAGCAGATCGGTCCGGTTGCTTTCCATGCGCGGACGGTCGTCGTCTCCCAACCCGCGTAGACGGTGCTCGGATCGATCTTGTGTATTCCTGCCTTCGTCCGTCTGGCCATCCCGGTCGTCATCCACACTGTTCCCAATGTAATACGGAGCGCCCACATCCGGCTCTCCGTAGCGATCGAAATCGGCGCTGGGATACCCGTTCCGATCCCAGTCATCGCTCGGTTCATCGATCAATCCGTCGCCGTCATCATCCTTCTGATTGATTCCGTCACCGATCTTGTCGTCCGTTTGTCCATCGCCGCGTTCGTCGATTCCGTTCCCCGGACCTTCTCCGAGCGCCTGCCAATCCCCGTCATTGTCCACGTGCATCGCAAAGAAATCGCGAATACTCAACTTCGGACCGTATTGGAAATCGGAACCCACTTCCTCGGTATCCACCGTTCCCCAGTTCGAAAGCAAGTTTGGATTCAGTTTCAGAAACTCGACTCCTTCCGCGCTCAACGACGGAGAAATCTGATCCGCCTCGGAATACACCGTGGCAAAGTTCTCGATCTTCGATAATGTCACCGCGCCCAACTGGAAGAGCACCGTCGTCTCATCCAGCGTGGCAAACGGGTGATCGTCGCCGCGCGGGGAGTTCGGTGTGAATTCATCCGGCTCGTCGATCCCCTCATCCTGCTCATCGATCATTCCGTCCCCATCGTTGTCGATCCGGTCGCCCAGACGGAACGCCAGGACTTCACTCTCGCTCAACTCCCCGGCCTGGGGAATGCGATGCGCCGGCTGGCCGTCGGATTCATCCGATGCCCCGATATATCGTTCGTCCTCTTCGTCCACCAGGCCGTCACCGTCATCATCCTTCCCATTGCCGACCAGCACATGGAGGGCATATTCGGTTTGCTGGTTCACATTCTCAAAAACTTCGCTGAGAGGACGAACCTCCTGAATATCCTTGCTGTTGTCGCCGTCGTCGTCCCCGGAAGTGCCGGGAGCGGCATAGCTGCTGCCTCCCCCGTTCACGTTCCCCTGCCGGTAATTGACGATTCGTTTGGCCATCTCATCCGCCTGCTGAATCATCCGCCCATGAAGAAATACCGCCAGATCCAGCTCAAAAGGCGTCGCACCCTGACCGTAGGAGTAGCCGTTGCCGTCTCCGCTGGTGTTTCCGGCGTAATTGATATTGATCTTTCCGGATTCGTCAAAAACTCCCTGGGCATCGCCATCCGCGTCGAACCCCGTTCCCTGCGGGAAGAAGTGACCGTCTCGACGAAGATCCAACGGGTCCTCGTCAACCTGTCCGTCCTCGTCGTCATCGGAGAGATTGCCGTTGTCAATTGCTCCATCCAGGTTGTCGTCCACACCCGCAAAACCGGGAAATCCATCCGCTGTCATAACGCCCCGCGCATTCATGGGACCGGTTGTGTCTCCAGGAGGATCTTCATCGATTCCCAACGGAGCGGCGATCGGCAGCGAGGTTCCACGTTTCACCGCTGTCGACCAGGGATTGTACCGGGCGCTGCGCGCGTCGAAACTGGTATCGTTCGACAGAAATCCCGCCACGCCCACCTTCAACGAAGCATCATTCCGCGAGGTATATCGAGGCTGCTTCTTCCCCAACACATACTTGCCGTTCGTGGCCGCCAATTCCGTATCCACCAGGGACAAACCGCCCCCGATGCCCGCTTCGGCGGCCTCGGTCACCTTCGAGGTCTCGGTATAACTCAGAACCGTGAGCTCCTCCAGGCGCAGAGAATACGTAAAACCAAGCAGAATCAGGCCGAACACGGTCAGGAGCGCCAGCACGGTCAGCAAGGCAATCCCTTGCTCGGTTCTTGGCCGGTCACACCGAACAGCGCTCTCCGTGATCGGGTAATGATGGCAACCTCGTCTGTATTCGTTCATTTTCGTCCTCGTCCTGTTCAGCAAAAAACACCCTGTTTTCGATCCCTTACGATGTCACACCCCCGGTTTTCTGACTCGGAGGAATGTTGTTGTTGGGCAAGAAAACCCGTGTACTGAACTTCTGCGGTGGCTGGCTGTGATCGCGATCCTGTACGTAAATCTCGATTTCAACCACATTCGGCAGACCGTCCGTGGTTGCGTTGATCTGGTTCACCAACGCACTGTACTTCTGATTTGAAAGCAGCTGACCTACCCCCGGATTCTGTGCTGCACTTCGCAGATCTCCCAGGATTTGCCCCAGCGGATCCCTCGGGAAAGCATCCGAGGATTCATTGGCTACCGGCGCGGTGTATCGGCTGGGATCGTTCGTCGCCACGTCCGAAGAAAGAGCCGTGATGTTCCCATCGAATACCCGCACAACCCGGTCGAACAAAAGCGTCTCGCGGGCCGAATCCCATTCCCGTGTTACCCGCCAGGAATCCTGGTTGTAGTCGTAATACCAGTACCGGAATCGCAATCCGCGAATATCGTACGCCAGAATCTCAAACTCGCTGATCTGACGGTCGTTCGAACTCCCGTTCAGCACATCGTCCGCATACTGATCCCACATCTGATGGATCAAGGCCGTTACACGGGGCTGATATCCCACATTGATCCGCACACTGCCATCCGCGCTTCGCGTCGCCAACGGAGCCGGAAGGAATCGCTCGCCGGAAGGCTGGCTGCGGTTCACCAGGAATTGCCCCACATACAGAGCATCCGTATCGCTCTCCGCTTTTCGGGATCGCCGCAGTAACCGGGTCCCGATGCTGTTCAACCCATACGAAACTTCGTTCAGAATCAGCGGGCCACCCGGGGAATCCTGTTGGACCGTGACAACATGCAACAGATCGCTGGGGAACATCCCGATATCTTCATCCGTCTGGCCGTCCGGCTGTCCGGTCGAATAAAACCACGGCATGTTCTGAGAGGGGCTGCGATGATCGCTGTCCAGCCCGTCCAGCCACTCCTCGTCCGCTTTTCCATCCCCGTCCTCGTCGTCTCCCGCACCGGGAGTCCATTGTGACGTGGAGGTGACACTGCCGGGCTTGCGAGTTACAGCACGGTCACGATGGATACCCGCAAATCGCAGGCGGGGAGCACTCTCCTGTCCGGAAATCACAGGAGCCACACTCTCCGGGGTAAGATAAGCGGACTGGATCTCCTCGGCGAGAAAATTGAGCGTGGTGCGGGCATTCTCCGCTAATTCGATCTTCAAAACCGCTTTCTCTCGCGTATCCAGCGTGACTCGGAATGTGGCAGCTGCAATGGTCGCCAAAATGCCCAAGATTCCCATCGAGACCAGGAGCTCCACCAGGGTAAACCCGCGCTCTCGATTCTTTGGAATGATCCGGCACCTTCTCATGATCGATCCTCGATTCTTTTGTCTCTCCATGGTCCAATCCCTTACGGTCCCATGTAGCTCATAACCATGCGGTTACGCGAACTTTCATCACTTGACTTGATCGGCAGATATCCGACCAGCTTGTACGAGAATTCGTGGCAATCTTCGTCGATCTGGCCGTCCAGATCGTTATCCACTCCGTCGCGCGCTTCTTCATCAATGCCCCAGGAAATTGCACCGTATCGCAGTGCAGTCTGTCCCGAACGGGGAACAACCGCCAATCGCTTCGGATGGACCGCTGCCTGGTCGCCGTCGTTGTCCTCTCCGTCCCCGCCCCAGCTGATCACAATCTCCACACGCAACACTCCGGGAACCGGAGAAGCAATACAATCTTCATCCACCAATCCGTCCCGGTCATCGTCCAAACCGTTCCGGATCTCCTCGTCAACCTTGCCGTCTCCGTCATTGTCTACCGCATCGCCCAAATCCCCCATCAAGGCTCGCAGGGCCAGCGCGCTCTCTTCGGGCACTTTCGGAATGTCCACGTCGGGAACCACTCCAACCAGCACTTGCCAGGAAAACTGATCGTCCGACGGACCGAACTGCGCCGGGGACCACGGAAATCGCGCCAGGCCGCAATCCTCATCGGTCAATCCATCCCCAACACCCCCCTTGCCGGATGAATTGATGGTCGCACGATCCAGGTAATCGAAAATCTCCTCATCAATCTGCCCATCGCCATCATTGTCTTTTCCATCGCCTGCAAGAATCGGACGGAATCCCTTGCCCGAAACGAGGTTGGAGAACAGACGGCAATCCTCATCAATCAATCCATCCCGGTCATCGTCAATCCCATTGCAGACCTCTTCGTCAATATACGGTTCCGGATCGTATCCGAAATTGCCGTCCTGGAGCATCACCACGTTCAAAGCGTATCCCAGGGACCTGGCTCCCGACGGCAGGAAATTGACCGGAAACACCCCATCGCCGTTGTCATCCACAATCCCGTCGCCATCGTCATCCACCCCATTGTTCAGCAAATAGGTCGGTTCACCGTATCCATCAAAGTCGATATCCGGCCTCCCGTTTCCATTCAGATCCACAGCCATTCGACGCTGCGGATTGTTGAAACTGTAATGCCAATCCCCATCGTCATCGGAGCCGTTCCCCGGAATCGGGATGGGACAGGAAACAAGCATCTTGTTCCCCGCCACGTCATATCCCGTCGCCGTCACCACCGGAAAATCGGTGTCATCCGCTTTCAGACCCTCGTAAATCATCTTCGCCAGCAGGGAGGCACGGGTAAAATCCTCCGAGCGCTGCGCCGCCGCCAATCCCACGGGAAACACGCGCACAATCGCCAGCAGGCCCAGGCCCAGGATGGCCGCCGCAACCACAACCTCCAGGAGCGTAAACGCTCCCCGGTGCGCAAGCGGTCTTTGTTTCGATCTCTGTTTGTCGCGATTGTTGCTTATCATGGTGGCTCTATCGCTCCTCGGAGCCTGTCGTGGATTCCGGTTCTTCATCATGCAGACTCCTGTCCCTGATTCGACTTCTCGGCTTGTTCCGTCCGACTTCCACATCGCCTTAACCTCGATATTCCGTGGTGGGGAACGGAACCCCATACCCATAATCGTAAACACGTACGCGCCCCGTCAAACGCAACACTTCAATGGAATTCGCCAGAACTCTCTCCTCTTCGTTCCCCGGATCCACCTCGTCTCCAATACGAGCCAGATGAATATACAGGCTCATGGACCCTTCCGTGGCATCGGAACTGAAATAACACTTCGTCATCTGGCCCCGATAATTGAATTCGGCATAGTAGACGGTTAAATTGGTTCCGTTTCCCGGTTCGCGACCGTTGAACGAGGTGATAGCCGCCCCGCTGGGAAGTCGCTTCGGATCGCTTACCGGAATCCACTTCCCGTCTTCCCACTTCTCAACCCAGACTTCCTGCGGAAGAGGGCTGCTCTCCGTGGAATCCTGACTGGGCACATTGAATACAACACGATGGGAAACACGGGTCGCTATCGCCAGCTGACGTGCCTGGCGAAGGTTCGAAGCCGTAATGTCGGTCGCCGATCCCAACTTCGCCCGGTTGATAAAACTCGTATAACTCATCGTTCCGATACTGGCCAGGATTCCGATGATCGAGAACACAACCATCATCTCGATCAGCGAAAACCCTCTCCGGTTCGGATCGCCGTGTCCTTGTACACGAATTCGCATCGGTTCAACCTCCGATGTCCGGATCCCAAACTGGAATAACCGGACACAACTTTTTCAAAAAAAATCCTCCAAGGTCTGAAAACAGACCTCCTGCCTTGCACTCTCTGTCTTCCTCAAGCGAAGACCAGCGCATCTCGAATTTCCTAAATCACTGAATCGACAGGACTTGTGATCCGGTCGACTCCCTCTCGCTGATCGACCTGAATATATCATACACAGTTGGAACCATCAATTAAAAATAACGGACTATTACATCGTATTTTATGGTCGAGAGGGTTCCGCATCCCGCGCAGTACGAAATCCGTAGCTGCCGTGACGGTCTTGAGGGGAACGGGGATAGCGATGGCTGGCCCTGGCATAATAATCGTTGAACGTCCAGGAACCGCCCCGCAAGACACGCAGATCTTCCGTATATTTCTTCAATATCGTAGCGGTATTCGGGTACGCCTGGAACCGGTCTGCCACCCACTCCGCCACATTTCCTGCCAGATCCAACACCCCATACGTGCTTTGACCCTCCGGAAACGTCCCCACCGGCGCGGTCCCTCGTATCCCGCTTTCCCAGGTATTACAGCGATTCGGGTCAAAAAAATCCCCCCACGGATAAACCCGACCATCCGGCCCCCGTGCGGCTTTCTCCCATTCCTTTTCTGTCGGCAATCTAGCTCCCGCCCATTTTGAGTAAGCTGCTGCATCATCCCAACTTACCCAGGCAACCGGATGATCCTCCAACCCCGGTGGAATCACACCCCCCTCCCAATGAACCGGCATCCGATGCCCCGTCGCGTCCGTGAAATGCTTATAGACAAAGTTCGTAACCTCAGTCCTATCAATATAATAGGATGGAATATCGACTGTCGAACTCGGTGATTCGCAAGGGTCACCACTGTCCGATCCGAACATAAATTTCCCACCGGGGACATACACCATGCCCGGATACTTGTTCAGAATCTCATCGGGAATCTTCGGAGTCGGTGTGTTTGTGGGCCGTCGCTGGGGAAACGGCGTAGGCGTGCTGAGCTTCTCAAGCGGAATCGAGAATAACTCCGAAATAATGGAACGTCCCCATTCCCCGATCAGATCCTCCACCGTACAGGGAGATTTCTCCCGATAAAGATCCAGAAGAAAGTCCGCCGAGGCGCAGTCGATCAGCCGGACAGTCACCCCAGCTTTCTCACCCTGCCGGTCCACATGCCCCGCAAGCACCCGATCCGCACCCAGCAGTCGCCCCATCGCCACAAAATCGCGAAGTTCAAAGCAGGGCCAGGGAAATCGGTGCGCCTGAAGAATGGAATACATGGACTGTTTGTCGATCACTCGATACAGCCCGCTTCGCGTGACTTCCCGACGGATGAATTCGCTGAACGCAGCCGCCTCGGCAGGTGAGGCTTCTCCCTGCGATTTGAGATCCGTGATAACCAGGAGCGGAGGAGGGGTCGGATAGGCAGACTGTCCATAAATGCACGGCACAGAACAGACCGACAAGATTAAAGTACAGAAAAAACAAATACTTACGACACGGAATACCGCGCCTGGACAATGCATGGCTAAATCCCGAACCATCGCCCGGTCCGCTGACGCTCAATCAGCGCCAGAAGCTGTTGACGGGCCTGCTGATGATTGGGATTCAACTCCAGCGCCCGCTCGTACTCCTGGCGGGCCAATTCCCACTGGCGCTGATCCTGGTGAATCCGCCCCAAAACATAATAAATCTCTGAACTTTCAGGATTTAACGCTTCAGCTTTGGCAAGCTCCTGGATCGCCCCTTCATCCCAGCAGTGGTCATAATACTCGAATGCAATACGCGTGTACGTATTGCACATCTCATCGACAACTTGTTTGGCCAGATCGTCGTTCGGATTCTCCGCCAGGACCGCTTGAAATGCTTCAAGTGCCTTGCGATATTCCTGTTGCGCAATCAGCTGTCGCGCGCTCAGAACCCCTTCCTCCCAGCGTTTTTGTTTATGCCGAAGGTTGATTGACTCGATGCGCTGGTTAGCCTCGATGTTTTGAGGATTCTTCTGAAGAACCTGGAGATACTC
>JAKPYU010000613.1 GCA_029568995.1 Candidatus Omnitrophota bacterium
GGACAAATCCCGGTGGGTGACCGAAACAGATCCATTGATCCTCTGAAGGAAGGCGGTAAGATTCTATCAACACCTCGACGGCAGGGACGAAATCACGGTTGAAGAAGTGCTTTTCGCAAATGTGCGCTGATATGAACCCCCAGATCCTCCTCGTTATGCCGCGACACCGGGAATGGATGAAGACCTTCCCTTACGGCATCGCCACAATCTACAGCGTTCTGAAGGACCATGGTCACACGGTCGATTTTATCGACTGCGACTTTGAGCATAAACATCTTCACGAACTCGTTTCCGCCGGGGAACTGTCGAAATACGATGTCATCGGCATCGGCGGCCTGGTTTCCTGCTATAAAACAGTTAAACATGATCTCATTCCCTTTGTCCGCTCGAGCGCGCCGGATGCTCTGATCCTTGTCGGGGCTACCTGGGAATCTCTACACGTGATCTCCTCCTGAAACAAAATCTCTGTGACGTCGTCTTTCAAGGTGATTCCGAAGAATCCATACTTGAGTTTCTCAATGTGTACAATCAACCGAATCGGTGGAAAGACATCGTCGGCCTTGCCTTCCGCACAGAGGATGGCTCCGTTGTCGATACCGGGTATCGCATTCTCGAATCCCTCGAATCGGTCTATGTTCCCTATTACAAGTATATCGACATTGAGAAATACAATAGTCACCTGGAAGTCTCACGAAAAAGCTACCCGTTAGTCGTGGAAATCGGATGTCCCCGGCGCTGCTCTTTCTGTTTCAACTCGTTCGGACGGAAAGTCGTCAACCGAAGCCCGGTGCATGTCATTGAGGAAATCCGGATTGCCCTGGAGAAATACGGATATCCCCGCGTGGATATGATGTCGGAAAATCTGCTCAGCCGTCCGCAATGGGTTCGCGAGTTCTGCGAACGGATCGACCGGTATCATCTCAGGTTCAAATGGAGCGCCTGCGGCCATGCAAAGACATTGAAAGAGGACGTGTTGTCTCTCGCCAAGACTTGTGGGCTGGACCACATCGGAATCGGTTTCGAGAATTTCAGTCAGAAAATCCTCGACAATATGAACAAGCATACGGATGTAACACTGTACGCACAGATTATTCGATTATTACGGAAACTCGATCTGGAATTTACGGGAACCTGTATTTTCGGCTATTTCGGGGAAGATTACGAGACCGTTCGGGAGAACATCGACTTCAATGTCCGGAATTTTATCAACCACAAGTATTTCTGGATTCAGGCTTATCCGCTCACTCGATGCTACGAGCAATGTCTCGAAAAGGGACTGATTCCTGACGAGGAGGCCTATATCGAGAAACTCGGCGACGCCGCCGATTTCGTCATCAACCTCACGGAATTCCCCGACGACGAACTCTTTCGAATGCGTGACAGGCTTTATGCGGAGACCCTGGAGGGTGTCACCATCCGTCATCCATTCGAAATTCGGAAAATCTGCCGCGCCGCCCGGTACCACGGGTGGAAGTGGATACTC
>JAKPYU010000619.1 GCA_029568995.1 Candidatus Omnitrophota bacterium
ATACTATGTGGAGGGACGGTCCAGGGAAAACTCATCAAAGACCCTGCCCCTATCGTCAACTGCCATTATAGCCAACTGTTCATTCGTGATCTTCAGACGCACGAAATGATAACGGCCACCGAGCCAGGCCTCCATCAATCCCGGAGTGTCGATCTCCTCTGCAATTGTGTCGATCCTCTCTCCACCCCCGCCTGCGACGACATAAACAATCCCTTTCGCACCCGGACTGTAATCGCGAATCCTGCGGGTCCTCTGGTACGTATGACTGTGACCTGACAAGACAAGGTCCACACCGTATTGTTCGAACAGCGGGCACCAGAAGTTCCGGATGTCAGTATGACTACCCGACTGCAACACTCCCTCCCGAATATAGGGCCGGCAATACGGAGGATGATGCAAAACGACGATTTTCCATCGCGCATCCTGATGGTCTCGAAGATCGCGCTCCAGCCATTCCCGTTGACTTGTGGAATTCCACCGCGTCGAGTCCAATATTGTCATATGGACGTCTCCATAATCGAATGAATACCACCGTTTGTTGCCGGGCATTCGATGAAAGGCCAGGTGATTGACGGTCTTGCCGTAATCCACATCATGATTCCCGAGAGCGAGCCAGATCGGAACCCGACACAGTATACGGCGATAAGGACGGAAATATTCCCTGTCCTCATCCGGCGTGGACGTTTGGCTGTAACTGATATCTCCCAAGTGGAGGCCGAAATCGACTTTGTCCTGATCCAGATACTCCTCGATGCGTGCGGCAACGCGATACTGGGGGCGTCTTCCGGAACCGCTATCTGCCAATACAAAAATCCGGCATTCCGATCCGTGCAAGGGTATTGTCTTGAAATACACATTGTCTACTGCAATCTTCGCATTGACGATTACCTGGTAGGAATGGACCGTATCGGGGTGAAGTCCGTCGATGCGAAAGGAATGGTGCCTGCCAAGTCTTCTGCTCTCGAAATACAGATCATCCGCGCCAACCGATGATATTCGTAATGCACCGGTCGTCGATTTTCGAGTGATCCAAGAAATCGTCACACCCGTAACAGTGAGTTCCTCCAGGTAAGGGAACCGTAGAAAAGGCCTTGAGACGCGCAACCGGGCATATCTGAACCATGCCATACCCGAAAGCACAAGCACAATCGAACAAAGGAATATAGACGTCGAGATTTGCTCGATCATTCCTTCAACCGGTCCTGTACTAACTGACTACAACCGCTGGTAAAGAAATATGGCCGAACCCGGGCACCTCCTCAAAAGCACGGGAAGTCCCTCGGAGAATAGAAACTCGCCAGTTTGTACCGTTGTCTCCCCGGTATCGGGATTTGTGACCCGGAATTTCTGTTCCGGCGCCAGTCCGCGCAGTTTCAGATTGGCGGAAGTGTAGGAGCTTGCGGGTCGCCGCAAGACAACAACCAGGCCCTCGCCAAGGTCCGGTCGATCCATCTGATAGGCATACCAGAGATCGGCGGACTGGGAATAGTCGAGCAACGGGTAATAGTCGCCATAATAGTACTGGCGGTATTGCAGGTACCGGTCCAGCGTTTTCTTCGCCCAATCGTACGGGAAATCGGCTCGGATCTCGCCTGCGCGCACATCGCCCGAAACCCACCAATTCAAACAAAGACTGCTGCACATGCTGCTGCGGAACTCATAGTCGTCCCCCGCACGATCCTGGCTTGTTGCGCTGAACGGAACCCATGGTAAGAGTCCCCAGGTGTGGCACTGATGGGCAATCGGGTCGCGGGGGCCATCGGTGCGCCAGAATGGCGTTGCTCGTCCCAGGGTTTCGAGATCGAGCCGACGCCCACCGCTGGCGCAGTTGTCAATAATCAGGTCCGCGTGGCGTTTCAGAAGATCATCCCAGAACGCATATAGACCTTCAATATAGCGAATTTCAGTAATGCCTTGACGATCCGGTTTATCTGCTGCCTGCCAGAATCGCAGCGGGTCGATGTTGAAATCCTGCCGATAGCAGCCCAGGCCGAATTCCTCTACCTTATCGGAGATGAAGTCCGTGAGGAATTGTCGCGCCTCCGGGATTCCCAAATTCAGCAAGGCATTCTCTTCCCCAATATCGATCAGCCAATCGTGATGTTTCTCATACCAGATTGTGTTCTTAAAGACTCTTTCCGGTTCAAACCACAGCATGAGATTCCGGTTTGTTTCTCGAAGCCTCTTGCTGAGCGGCTGAAAGCCCTGCGGGTAAAGATGTTCCTTGAAAGTCCAACTGCCGACGTTGACGGGCCAGGATTCAGGGCCTCCCGGTTTGCCGTACCACTCCGCGTCGATCCAGTAATACTCAACAGGTAGGTTGTGCCTGATGATTTTTTCGATATTATCCAGGTGGATATCCGC
>JAKPYU010000808.1 GCA_029568995.1 Candidatus Omnitrophota bacterium
TCGCAGATCCACCAGCGTGTCGAACGTTTTAAACGGGATGGAGACGTTTTCAGTCGGCTCGACACGTAGCCAAGCCTGGATATGGCAACATGTCTTTGGTGTCCTTATCTGTCCCGGATCTGGAATCGGCTCAAACAAATATGCCGGGTCCGGCGGATATACCACATACGCCAGCCCCGTGGCGTCAGTGATCGGCGGAAGCCCCCCAAGTCCGGATCTGATATTCCCGGACCGCCTACAAATCCCAACAGTGAAACCCTTGCACCGCTGATCGGATTGGAACTTTGTCCGTCAACTACACGAACCACTATATGTCCATTGTAGTCAAACCCGGGGATGTACCACGAACCGGGAATGAACGTCACTTCAGAAATTGCATTTCTTTCGCGATCAACCAAGTCGGCGGAGAGGAATGCGATTTCTCCGAAACCACATCCATGATCCCTGCCGCTTGTCGCGTATGCCCCAAATGTTAAATACAACACCGAGGGCGACGGCTCGATCCCGGTTCTCGCGATGCTGACATCCAAGTACCCATTCTCGGACGAGAACGTCGCTTGAAAGGATGCGTCGACAGGTTTCAGTTCCGTGGCCTCGAATATCCCCAAGTCAATCCTGAAGTCAGCTCTTCCGATTCGCTCCGCGCCCGTAATGGAAAACACAAGCCAGGAGGGCCAAGGGTCCCCGTAGAACACCCAGTTTCCATTCGGAAACAACCCCTGGCTGAGAGACACCTCTACAGCGTTCGCCGGAAAACCTGTTATGACAAGGCCGAGATAAATTAGAGCAAGTACTGCCCAGCGGAACGTGATCGACATGTTCACTTCTTTCGCCTCATTCAAGGACCCCGAGAGTGCCGCCAGTAAAATCCCGTATAATTCTGACGCACGTTGGCCCGTATCGTTTTGTCGTCGCGCCAATCTATTCGCTACTCATACAGCCCCCAATCCTCCACAGCGCTGGGACCTCCTGCAATGATCGTGACTTCCTTAAACAGCCTCCAGCTCCCATCCGGAGGATCGTTGATTCTCAGCTCGACAACAGTCTCAAAAGGGTCGAATTTCAGCGATGGTTCACCGCCTGGTTCAATACGAAACACCGCCCATACCTTCGTCATGGATTTCACTATCCATCTGCCGTTCTCCATATAAAAGTCGCCGAAACATGGAATCGCCGGATACATGACATCCGCGTATCCCATGGAGTCCGTGCGATACCTGCCGCTCCCGATACCCCGACCACCGATCATACCCGTGTGAACTACCCACGCGTTCGCAACAGGTGTTTGACCATCTACCTCCAAAAGACGAACAGGAATCGTCTCAAAAGCGTCGGTCATGACATACCAAGACCCAACGGTCAACGAAACATCGGAAACGGGCAAGCCGTCAAGATCCTTCAACTCAGCCTGAAGAAAAGAGAACTCACCAAAGCCAACCCCATATTCGCTGATCGGCGTTCCCCATGGAACGTAAAGAAGAATGTCGGTACATGACACGTTCTGTTCGCACGCCGAGGCGACGCGGCTGAGATTCAGGTGAAGAGTCTTCTCTTCCTGGACATATTGCACACTGAAGCTGGGATCGAGCGAAATCACTTTCGTAGCATCAAACGGCCCCAGACTTACGCGAAAATTGGCCTCTCCAATTCTTTCCGACCCCGTTACGCTGAGAACCAACCGGAAAGTCAGCCGGTACTGGTCAGCATCATAGACACGAATTCCCTGAGTAAGAGAAGCCTCTACTGCGTTCCCAGCTTGGGCTATTACAGCCAAGAGCAAACACCCCGGCAGGAATATCAGCTGGCGGAATCTCGTGAGTTCCATGATTACAGGTCACTCCAGAATGTTCGCTGTTCGGTCTCGTATGGCCCGAACACAAGTTGCAGCAAGCACCGTCCAACGCAATACGGTCGAGATGTCCACCTCTTTCGCCTCATTCAAGTGCATCGTGATCACCACCGTCATAATCTCGTATATACCTCACACAAAGCGGTCCGAATCGTTTTGTTGTTGCGCCAGTCTACTCGTCAGTCATACAACCTCCAATCCTCCACCGTGCTGGGACCTCCTACAATGATCGTGACCTCCTCGAAAAGATCCATCAACGACATGCGATCTTCATTGACTCGCAGTTCCACCAGTGCGTCGAACGGATCAAACGCTATGGAGACGTTTTCAGTCGGCTCGACATGCAGCCAAGCCTGGATACACGAACATGGTTCACACAAATTCGTTCGTGCTGGCTCAGGAGGCCGGTGTGGCAAGAATGATGGGTCCGGGGGATATTCGACATAGGCCAGTCCCGTCGCGTCGGTGATCGGCGGAAGTCCCCCATATCCCGGACCCGATATACCCGGACCGCCGACAAATCCCAACAAAGTCACTTTTGCGCCACTGATCGGACTCGAACTCCGTCCATCAATCACACGAACCATAATATATCCCAAGATATCACACCCTGAAATATACCAGGAACCTGGGATCAGTTCCGCCTCCGTAATCGCGTGCCTGTCGAGGTCAAAAAGACTGACTGACAGAAAAGCGATTTCTCCGAAGCCACAACCCGCACTCCTGTCACCCGTCATCAAAACGGCAAATGATAAATACAGTACGGACGGTGGCGGCTCGATCCCGGTTCTGCTAATGCTGACATCC
>JAKPYU010000653.1 GCA_029568995.1 Candidatus Omnitrophota bacterium
AGAATGCGATAGGATCCGCTTTCGAACACCGCGACGTCGCCGGTCTGGAACCATCCGTCGCGGAACGCCTGCCGGTTGTCCTCCGGCCGGCGCCAGTACTCGGAGAAGACGGTCTCGCCGCGCACCTCGATCTCTCCCGGGATTCCGGGCACAACCGGCGTTCCAGTGTCGTCCACGAGGCGCACCTCGACGCCCGGCAGCGGCGTGCCGACCGCACCGGGGACGCGCATTCCGTGCAGGGGATTGGACAGGGCCATGCCGATCTCCGTCATCCCGTATCGTTCGAGCAGGACATGCCCGGAGATCTCTTTCCACGTCTCCAGTATAGAGACAGGCAGGGCCGCGGACCCCGACACCATCAACCGCATGCGCCGGCAGCCTTCGGAAAATCGCTGCCGGTCGGCGGGGGATGAAGCCCGCCAGGCGTCGATCAGTTTGGCATAGATGGTCGGCACCGCCATGAAGAGTGTCAGGCCGCCCCGACCGATGCGCTCCCAGACCGCGCGGGCGTCAAATCCGGGCAGGATCTCGCAGACGGCGCCCGCCCACAGCGCGCAGGAGATGACGTTCACAATGCCGTGGATGTGGTGGAGGGGCAGGAATTCCAGAATCCGGTCAGACGCCTTCCATTCCCAGGCCTCAACCAGGCTTGAGACCTGGGCCGCGAGGTTGAGGTGCGTCGAAACCACGCCCTTCGGCCTGCCGGTGGTGCCGCTCGTATAGAGGATCATCGCCCGGCGCGCGGGGGCGACGTCAGGCAAAGAACCAAGAGCATGATCAAGTGCCTCAACGGCCCGGGCGAAACGCAAACCCAGAGCCTCGGCACAGGGCTGCAGACGCCCGACAAAATCGGAATCGGCGAGAACCGCCGCGGGTTCCGTGTCGGCAAGCACATATTCCAGTTCCGGCCGCGGATGGGAAACGGACAACGGCACCGCAATGCCGCCGGCGCGCCAGATGCCCCACTGAAGCGCCACATAGCGGAATCCCGGAGGCGTCAGGAAGGCGACGGGCTGCTCCTTCAGGTCCGTCGATCCGTCCAGGAGAAAGGCAGCGACGCGGGCCGAGGCGTCCAGCAACTGCCGGTAGGAAAATACACCTTCCGGAGCGACGATCGCCGTCCGATCACAGTGGAGACGGACATTTTCCATTAGCTTGATCGACATCGTACCTCCGCGGGCGGTCGTTGAGTCGGATAACGAATGGTTGTTACGGCCACAACCGCCTCAAAATCAAAAAAGGGGGCGGGGAAAACACACGACTACCTGCTCTTTTTTTGACTTTCCATTTTATTAATTAAGCGTAACTCCAAACGATAACCAAGCGCGAGGGCATATTTTTGCAGTGTTGCCACTGACGGGGAATGTTTTCCTCTGCCTGACTCCAAACGAGCAATTGCCGATTGAGTTGTACCGATACGCTCGGCAATCTCCGCTTGGGTGACACCAGCGGCTGAACGCGCTTCCAGGAATTCGTCAAGGAAAGAAAATTCTTCGTCAAGCTGGTCGTATTCCAACTTTACATCCGGACGTTTAAGGGCACGAGCCCTAAGTTCTTTATGAGTGAGCATCTCTTACCTCCTTCAATCGCCGTCTCGCCAGTACTAGCTCTCTGGGCGGTGTTTTGTTTGTTTTCTTGGTAAACTGGTGTAACATCACAATCTTTTTACCGATAATCGTGCAATAAAATATCCGCGCTATTCCCTCCGCTGCCTTTAGTCTTAATTCGAACAACCCGTCGCCCATTGCGCGTGTGTGAGGCATTCCCAAATCCGGACCATAAACTTCCATGCGATCGGTGTACCTGATGTAGCGTGCGAGAAAACCGGCAGACAATCCAAGTATTTCATTCTGAATCGATTCGTTGTAATAAGTGATTGTCCAATTCATAGTGACCTTATAGCATATATGCTATAACCAGTCCAATAAATACATTCGGAGCGTTCTTCCCCTCCGGCGCGGCTAGCAGTTTCCACATACTCTATTTTTCAGTCATCGCGCTTTCTCACTAAGCACTTCCAAAATCCTCACCATCGCCAACGTATCCAGCCGGCAGTAGGCTAGCAAATCTTTCCTTAACTTTTCCAATTCTTCCGGATGGTCCTTCACCGCGCACATCTGATGATAGGC
>JAKPYU010000669.1 GCA_029568995.1 Candidatus Omnitrophota bacterium
TCGGAGTCGTATGGGGGCTGAGATCGCCAGACTTCCTGGCCGTGCACTCCGTCGTCGGCTACAAACCATAGATCATTGCCCACCGGCGTGAGTCCGTGAGGCGATTCGTTCTTTCCCGAAGGGGTCGGGTAGGAATAGACAAGGCTGTTGCCAGTCTCTGTCCCGTCGCCTTTCCACAATTCGTTCCCACTTGTAAATAACAGCGTCTGATTCACGGATTTCAACTCCCCGACTGCAGGCCTGTCCTGGGTATCACTCGAACGTCCCCACGTACGTATGTCGACATATTCCACGTGTCCCTTGCCCTCTCCCTCCCACACGATGTAAGCGATTTTCGTCGGGTCCTTTGCGGGGTCATTCGGATCCGGCGGAACAGCCTTGATGACGGTGATTTGCGGGTTCGCAGGATTCCATTCGGTTCCACCCAAACTGCCATTAGCACCGGGCACACGGTCATCGACCATCGTGGTTCCCGTTTCCGTCCCGTCCGATTTCCACAACTCGTACCCATGCGTATCATCATTGCCCATAAAGAGCAGAGTACTCCCCGCCCCGGTCAGGAAAAGAGGCGATTTCCACTGCGATGAAGTCTTCTTGACCAGCTGGGTTCCCTCTGAGGTCCCATCGCTCTTGAACAGCTGTGGCCCGCCGGAGGTCCCATCATTCGCTACGAAGTAGACCGAATTGCCGAGAGTTGTGAGGTAACAATTGTCGGCGGACAGGGAATTCCACTTGGTATTATTGATATTCTTTACCATGCGCGTCGTCTCCCGCGTCCCTTCCGTTACCCACAACTCGTAGCCATTCGTGCCATCACCGGCGGTAAAGAATAATTTCCTGCCGGAGGTGCCGGATACCTTTTGCAGATTGCCGGGTGCAGGATCATCCTTGAGGGGTGGCGAAATCGATTCCGCATTGCCAACCTGATCCGCCTTCATCAGGTAGCAGGCCCAGCCTGTCGTGGTCGGGGCCTCATATCCAGGTCGCCCCGGATATGAGTAAACACGATTGAAAAAGTACACATATCCGTTATCCTCTACAACCGACGGGGGAGACTGGGAGGATGTTCTCAGGGAACTGTCATAGACTCCCGATCCATAGCCTGGGTCGCCGTCAAAAACCATTCGTGTCCCTTCCACTGTGCCGTCGGTCTTCCACAATTCCCGTCCCTGGTTGCCGTTGGTGGCGACAAAATAACTGTTGTTCCCGGTTCCCGGTGTCATTCGGCTGGGGTTTCCGATGTAGTTCGGAGATTTCTTCTCGAAAGTGAGGGTCGGATCGGTGATTCGCCCCCGCGCCACCTTATGATTATAGTAAACCAGAACTTCTTGAGTGTCCGGATTGTGTTGAATGTTCCACACCGACGAGTTTCCGCCGACCGGCGAGCCGGTATTGAGATCCCCTAATCTCGCAAGAGGAGGATCGGAGAAAGCAGAAGAAGAGGAAAAGAGAACAAAGGACAGCCACACCGATCCACAGACAACAAAAAGCAGCATGGCGAAACGGCTGGGCTGAGGGGAACTGCTGATACAACGGTCGGATGAAAACATGGCGTTGCTCCTGAATGATGTGAGGTTCGTCAACACTCAGGGCGGGATAGGTTGGGGACAGAAGGATCAAAGCCCCGTTGGAGCGTCAGTTCTTGGAATGGTGCACAAGCCAGAAGCCCATCTTGCCCTACTCTGACTTGCGGATTCTGCCAAATCCCGCTCGATATCGTCAAGAGAGAGCGGCTTTCCCGGACCGTTTCTCCATGCCTCGTCACACTTACCTGACAGGAATCCGGTTGAATATTGCCCTGCCGGTTCCGACTCCCTTCTGTCGCAGGGAAATTTTCAGATCGATGGTCCGATCCACACCGGTTATGTTCACTCGATACTCACCGGCTTGTTCCAACGGTTCCAGGAATTCCGGCGTGTCCCGGTCGTCAAGAGACAGGACGACGGCACGAATCTCCATTCCGGGTTCGTCGGGATGATCCGGTCGAAATTCCAATTTGTATTGTCCGGCCTCCCGGCAGTATTGCCCGATATCGACCGTAATGGTCTGCCAATCCTTTTCCAACTCCGCCCCGTCCCATTCCAGTACAACCGCATCTTGCGCATCCTCTTGGGACGCTTTCCACACCGAGACTTTGACATCCTTTTTCGTGAAGGCCCCGTTTGTATCATATACCGCCAGTTTGCGAATCAGCGGTCGTGCCGATGATTTGATGCACCGCAAGCGGACCTTCGACACAATAGTCGGCTCGAAAGCGTCAATTCTCTTATGACCGATTGCGGTCCCTTCGGCAAGAGGTCTCCATTCATTGTCCGGAAAACCCTCAATAACGTATTGAAGAACACGCTCGCCGAACGCGATGTCTTCCATAGTAATCACATGGTCCACTTTCACCGGTGAGCCGAGATCCAGTTCCAGCAAAGAACCTGCCCCGGATGTTCCCGCCAGGCTGCGTCCGAATCGGTTTCGAATTTCCCGACCGAATTCAGCGGCTCGTTTCGCATCCGCTTCTGGAATCAAGCCTGTCGTGTCCGGAGTCTGGTTGAGCAGAAGCGTCGCTCCGCGCCCCACGGAGAAGTAGTACATTTGCATCAGATCATCAACGGACTTGAGCGTATCGGCATTCTTGCCGGACCAGAACCAGTTCGCCCGTATCCGCGCATCGCATTCCAGCGGCATCCACATCGCCCCGCGCGGATCTCCATGTGCGGCTGTGGCGACTCCCGATTCTCCGTCGATTCGCCGGACACCGTTCCAGGCCGGATACGGAGCGAATCCCGATTCATTGCCCACCCAGCGAATCGTCGCGTGAGGCCCCTGAAAAATCATGGCGCGGGATGCATAGCGGTCGAGAATATCGCCGACATCGACCACCAGGCTGCCGTCGAACCAGACTTCCGTCATTTCTCCATATTGCGAAAGGATTTCAGTCAGCTGTTCCCGGTAAATTCTGTTGTATTCTTCCTGTGCCTCCTTTGTCTCGCACCGCCCGCCGACTGTGGCCCCATGCTTGCGGTCCGCCGGACTGAGATACACGCCCAGGCGGATGCCCCGGTCGCGGCATGATACGGCAAGATCGGCCAGGACGTCTCCCTTTCCGTCTCGCCAGGGAGTATTCCGAACCGAATAGTCCGTGGTCTGTGTCGGCCACATGCAAAATCCACCTACATGCTTGGCGACGAACACGATGTATTTCGCACCCATCTCCTCGGCTACACGCACCCACTGCTCCGTATCGAGCTTCGCCGGATTGAACTCCGATAACGGTGTCGAGAGATCGTCGTATTCCTGATCCTGCCAGGTGTTCATGGAAAAATGGATAAACATCCCCATCTCGCAGTCCTGCCAGACCAGTTGTTCCGATGTGGGATGTGCCAGCCGTATGGGCTGCACATCCGCATGTGCCGAGTTCGACATGACAAGCATTCCTGTTGCCAGAACGAGATTGAATCCTATTCGTTTTCGATGCATGATGTGTACCGGATATCCTTTGCGTCGCTGCAAAGGAGTCGATGAGTTCCTCTGCATTCATTGCGTGCGGATCTTAGCACGGAATCCATCGGGATTCAGCCGGAGTTGTGTTAAGATCGGGCAGAAAGGTGGAATACAGAATGACTTTAATTCCCATGGCGGTTCTGATTTGCACTTTATCGGCGGGTTCGTTTACCACGGAACAAATCTTCCCTCCCCACCCGTTGCACAATCATTCTTCCTCGATTGTCGAACTGCCCGGCGGCGATCTCCTCGCAGCCTGGTATCGGGGCAGCGGCGAAGGCGACGCGGATGATGTGCAGATCATGGGTGCTCGCAAGTCTTCAGGTGCGGAACAGTGGAGCGATCCGTTCATATTGGCGGATACACCCGACCATCCGGATTTGAATCCCGTCCTGTTTCTGGATCCCTGGCAGCAGTTGTGGCTGTTCTATTCAACATCGCTGGATAATTCCATCAGCGGCGTGCTCATCAAATATTGCCTCACAAGAAAATACGGGGACGAAGGACCGCCCGAATGGGAACGGCAGAACGTGCTGCATTGCAGGCCACGCAACTTTGAGCAATCTTACGGCGACCTGCTGAAAGAAATCGCGGTGGAGCGTGCCACAGATATTGCAGAGAATGACAAGTTGCGCGCTATATGTAAGCAGCAGAATGAGCTTGTGCGAACAAAGATCGGGCGTCGGCTTGGTTGGATGACTCGTACCCCACCGATCATGCTTAGTGAGAATCGTATGATGCTGGGGGTGTATAGCGATGCGTTCGCCTGTTCGATTGCAGCTTTCACAGAGGACGGTGGAAGAACCTGGACGTTCAGCGAACCCATTCAGGCGGTCCATCTGGGCTGTATCCAGCCCGCGTTTGCGCAGCGATCCGACGGTACATTGATCGCCTATATGCGCGACAACGGAAAACCGAAACAGATGCGAGTAGCAGAATCTCACGACAACGGAGTAACCTGGTCGTGTGCAATCCCGTCCGATATCCCGAATCCGGGGTCCAGCGTCGCCCTGCTCACATTACGCTCCGGGGCATGGCTCCTCGTCTGCAACGATCTGAAAAAAGGGCGTCACCGTTTGACTGCC
>JAKPYU010000686.1 GCA_029568995.1 Candidatus Omnitrophota bacterium
ATCGGCCCCCGCGCGCTTGATCGAAATCAATATCTCCAGGGCCACCCGTTTTTCGTCGATCCATCCGTTCCGGGCGGCGGCCTTTACCATAGAGAACTCCCCGGAAACATTGTAGGCCGCGATGGGGGCATCGAATCGCTCGCGGGCACGGCAGATGATATCCAGGTACGCCAGCGCCGGTTTCACCATGACAATATCCGCCCCCTCCTGCAAATCCAGTTCGATTTCCCGAAGCGCCTCACGGGCATTCGGAGGGTCCATCTGGTAACTGCTGCGGTCCCCGAACGCTGGTGCGGAGTCCGCCGCTTCCCGAAACGGTCCATAGAATCCTGAAGCATATTTCGCCGCGTAGGCCATGATCGCCAGGTGGGAGAATCCGGCATCATCCAATCCCCGGCGAATCGCGCCAATTCGCCCATCCATCATGTCCGATGGCGCAAGTACATCCGTGCCTGCCTCCGCATGGCTGACCGACATGGCAGTCAGAATCTCCAACGTCCGGTCGTTGTCGACCTCTTGCCCTCTCAAGATTCCGCAATGTCCATGGCTGGTATACTCGCACAGGCAAATATCGGTGATTACCAGCAGATCCGGTGTTGCCGCCTTGATTTCCCGAATGGCCTGTTGAATGACCGCGTTCGAGTCCAGGGCCGAGGAACCGGTGGCGTCTTTCTTTTCCGGAATGCCGAATAGAATCACGGCGGGGATACCCAGGTCCCGGATTTCCCGGCATTCCTCTGCTGCAAAGTCGGGAGAGAGACGGAAATTACCGGGCATGGCCTCTATCTCCTGGCGGATCTTATTGCCCTCGCATACGAACAACGGCATGATGAAATCCTCAACGTGGAGCACGGTCTCTCGCACCAGGCTTCGAAGCGCGGGGTTCCGCCGCAGCCGTCTCATTCGATGGATCGGGAAAGCCATGGTCGTTCCTCCTGGCAATCATACGTCCATTCATGGTATTGCCTTTGCAGGCGACTGCGAAGGGGCGGGAAGGAAGTTCTTCCACCACTCATGGATTCCACCGGGGAAACGGATTACAATCGGGAAGAATGACCGGAATCCGCAGTGGTGCCGTGAGGTCTCCCATGATCGGAAAAGGAAATGCCTTCACTCTCATCGAGCTGTTGATCGTCGTGGCAATCATCGGCGTGCTGGCCGCTATCGCCGTGCCGAATTTCCTCAATGCGCAGGTCCGGGCGAAAGTCGCCAAAACCGAAGCCGAGATGAAAACCTATGTCACGGCGTGCGAAATGTACCGCCTGGATAACGGGAAATATTTCCCCCATCCGCAGGGACATTTTCCCTGGCAGAATAAATACCTC
>JAKPYU010000182.1 GCA_029568995.1 Candidatus Omnitrophota bacterium
AATCGCCACGTTATCCGGATTGATCAGGCCGCTTTCCATGTTGGTTCCGAAGAAATACCGTGGATTGTTGACAATGAACTGGTCCAGGGGAGCGGAACTGGCCACAAGGACGACAATCGAGGTGTCCTGTCGCCGTCCCGCACGTCCGCCCTGCTGCCAGGTAGAGGAGATGGTTCCCGGATATCCCGCCAGAACCGCCGCCTGCAATTGCCCGATGTCGATCCCCAATTCCAGCGCGTTGGTGCTGACAATGCCCAGGTACTTTCCGGATCGCGTTCCCTCCTCGATTTCCCGCCGTTCCAGGGGAAGGTAGCCGCCACGGTATCCCGTGATTCGCGTCGGGTCTTTTTTCATGCGCTCCATGGCACGTTTCAAATAGGTGGTCAAAATCTCCACTCGGAGGCGGCTTCGTCCGAAAACAATGGTCTGAATGCCTTTCGGGATGAACTGCATCGCCCATCTCGCCGCCTCATTGACAACGGATCGCCGAATCCCTAATTCCTCGTTCACCACGGGCGGGTTGTAGAAAATAACATGCTTCCCCCCCTGCGGCGCACCGTTGTTGTCCACGAGATCGAAGGGGCGTCCCACCAGCTGTTCCGCCAGCTCTTTCGGATTGGCGATGGTTGCGGAACAGCAGACAAATTGCGGGTGAGCGCCATAGAACTTGCAGATTCGATGCAGCCTGCGCAGAAGGTTCGCCATGTGGCTGCCGAACACGCCACGATAGTGGTGCAATTCGTCGATCACCACGTATTTCAGGTTCTCGAAGAGCCGCACCCATTGTGTGTGCTGGGGGAGAATGCCGGTATGGAGCATGTCGGGATTCGTGACGACGATGTGACCGGAGGAACGGATGGTCCGCCTGGCGCTCGCGGGTGTGTCGCCATCGAATGTGTAAATCTTCAATGGCTGGCCCAGCTCCCCGGCAAGGTCATGCAGCTCCAGCATCTGGTCTTGAGACAGTGCTTTGGTCGGGAAGAGGTACAAGGCTCGTGCATCCGGGTGACGCTGCAGGTGCGCCAGCACAGGAAGGTTATAGCAGAGGGTTTTGCCCGATGCGGTGGGTGTGACCACAATCACATTCCGGCCGTTCTGAGCGAGACGCACGGCCTCGGACTGATGGCTGTACAGATTCTGAATGCCCCGTTTCCGCAGGACCGCGCGGAGTTCCTCGGAGACTCCTTCCGGCCAGTCGCTATACACCGGCGGGCGCGGTTCGATTGTATGCCAGAATGTAATGCCGTTGCGAAACTCCGGGTTATTTCGGAGATCGGACAGAATCTCGCCGACGTCGGCCATGGGTTCCCTCAATCCGCTGGATTGGCCACCCGCACAGAAAATGGAAATCACACATCCTATACGAACTCATTATCTCATAATTCCATGCCGCACACAGTGCCCGCCCATATCCGGCTCCTCCTGCCGGAAGGGCAAGGCTCGCCCTCCCGCACGATAAAACCCTACCTAAGATTCTCTTTGACGGATTCTGTGGTTACACTGATGAACACAGTCAAACAGAGTGCCTGAGACGCTATGACAGAAACACCGCGCATGTTGGTCATGATTTCCGGCGGGGGGACCACCCTTCAGAATTTCATTGACCTGGTCGATACCGGACAACTGCCGGTGCGGATTGTCGGCGTAATCTCCAGTCGGGAGGATGCATACGGCCTTATTCGCGCGGAGAAACATGGGATTCCCGCGACTCTCGTGGCGCGAAAAGAATATGCGACCTGGGATGAATTCAATCGAGCGCTGTGTGAAGCGCTGGAGTCTTATGAACCCGATCTCATCGCCATGGCCGGATTCATGTCTCTTTTTCGGATCGGGAAACGTTATGAAAGAAGGATTTTCAACGTACATCCAGCGTTGATCCCCGCTTTCTGCGGAAAAGGGCTGTATGGTCATCACGTGCATGAGGCCGTGATCGAATCGGGGGCGAGGATTACCGGGGCAACGGTGCACTATGCCGATGATGAATACGACCATGGACCGATCATCCTGCAGAAATCTGTCGAGGTCTTGGATGACGATACGCCCGATACGCTCGCGGAGCGGGTCCAGGTAGCGGAGCGGGAGATCTACCCGGAAGCGATCCGGCTGCATGTCGCAGGCCGGCTCCGGGTAGAGGGAAGGCGGGTAAGGATTTTGCCGTTATGAATGAACCAAACGATTCGTGGATCCGATCCGGTGAACCGATCTGCTGCACCTGTGGCGTGCCGATCGGCACGCGGGAAGTACCGCGCCTGGAAGGAGAACCATGCTGCCAGCGATGCCTGGCCGGATTCGCCGCCTCTGTGCGCCGCGCCGGAATGGAGAATTCGACACAATCGTCCAACCTGATCCCCTGGCTTCGACGCGAAGAATTGGGATTCTTCCGGGCGTTCATGCAAACTGTCAGCGATGCCATGTCGCAGCCTACACGCTTCTTTGGACGGTTGCCGACCGTCAGTCCTCCCTGGGCGCCGCTGCTGTTTGCCGTGGTATGCGCTTTCCTCTTCTACTTCCCCGGGCTGCTCATCAACGAAACACTGCTGCTCCCTCTCGTCACACAGGAATTGCAAAAAGTCGAAACAAACGGGGAAGCCGCGCAGCCGTTTGATGCCGTCTATGAAAAAATGGCCCTCTATTTCTCCGATCGAAGTCCCTCACGATGGATGACCCTTTTGATAAAGTTTCTCATCGTGGAGATTATTCTGGCTTCCTGGATTCAACAGATTTTCGTGTATTTGGCGGGTGGTCGGCGCGGATTTGAAGTGACACTCCAGGTCCGATGCTACTCCCTGGTCGGGATTCTATTTCTATTGATTCCATTTGTCGGTATGTTTATCGGATATATATGCTGGATCGGAATGAACGCGCTGGGGCTGCGCGAGGTACATGGCATTTCCGGCTGGCTGTCCGTGCTGGCTGCCATTTCACCGCTGCTGGTGGCATTGTTGCTCTTCCTGGCAGCCATGAGCAGCGGGGGAGCCGTCCCCGCTTGATTTTCGTCACGAGAGAGAATGATGCGAGTCTTCCTGGGAAACGGTCCCTGGTGTAAAGAAGGTGCGTACGGCGTTCGTGCGGGATCTCGATGGCCCCATTTCGAAGAAACATGCAGTCGCTACATTCCGTTCCCGTTCTACCTGGCTTATGCAACCGCTGTCCTGGAGCGAGAGGGACATGATTGCTGCCTGGGAGATGGGATCGCCGAACGAATTACCGAGGAACAATTCCTTTCCCGCATCGAAAAATTCCATCCCGACCTGATTGTACTCGAAGTCTCCACAGCCTCCATTGACACGGATTTGCGCCAGGCACGCGAGGCAAAGAAACAATGCCCGCAGTCTTCCGTTGTGTTCTGCGGACCGCACCTGGACATGTATGAAGCGGCATTTTTCGAGCGCGTGCCGGAAGTCGATTATGTCCTTCAGGGGGAATACGAATACATCCTGCGCGACCTGGTTTCCGCATTGGATTCGGGCGGAAAAATGGAAGCCATTCGCGGACTGGGATTTCGCGGTCCCAATGGCGAGGGGATCGTCAACCCCCGCGCGGAGGTCATCCGGGATCTCGACAGTCTCCCATGGCCCTCCCGCAACCATCTGCCGATGCTGAATTACTACGACCAACCGGGCGCGATACCCGAACCGACATTGCAGATCTGGGCAAGTCGCGGATGCCCCTTCCAGTGCGTCTTCTGTGCATGGCCCCAGATCATGTACGGGAACAATCTGTATCGTACGCGCAATCCCGTGGATGTCGTGGACGAAATCGAAGCCATGAGGAATGAGTACGGTTTCCGCTCGGTTTATTTCGATGATGACACGTTCAATATCGGCAAGAAGCGGATTCTGGCGCTCTGTGAGGAAATGCGAAAACGGAACCTGGGCTTGCCGTGGGCGGCCATGGCCCGCGCCGATACTACGGATCGCGAGACACTTCAGGCCATGAAGGACGCCGGGCTTGTGGCAATCAAGTACGGCGTGGAGTCCGCTTCCCAGGAACTGATCGACCGCGCAAAAAAAGGCCTCGATCTGGACCGCGTGGAGGAAACCGTCCGCATCACCCGTGAACTGGGCATCCGGCAGCATCTCACTTTCTCATTCGGATTGCCCGGCGAGACCTGGGACACCATCCGCAAAACCATCGACCTGTCCAAACGTCTGGACCCGGAAACCGTTCAATATTCCATCATGACACCTTATCCCGGCTCATCCTTCTACCAGGATATGCGTAATGCAGGGATGATCGTGACCGAGGATTTCTCACAGTATGACGGCATGAGCACCGCTGTGATCCGAACCGAGTCCCTCTCACCGGCGGATCTCGAACACGCACTCAAACAGGCTTACAGGGAATGGGAATGGCACAAACTCGTCCGGCCGTTCCGGCATCCGCGTCATCTGAAACGCCTGCTGGCACACCCACGGGGAACCTGGAACTCCCTCAAGTTCACTCTGAGCCGTCACCGGCTGTTCTCCCGCGTGTGATTCCGAGGAAATGACCACGCTCATCGACAGGCACGCCGAGGAGTCTTGTGCTACCCGGTCAACCCCCACCTTACCTCCCCCGATCTTCGGGGGAGGAACCTCTCTCCCACTTTTTTTACCCCAATCACCGGCTCCGCCGGAGGGAGGCTCGCAATAACGTGGCTCAGTTAAGGTGGTTCAGTTGCGGGATACCAGAAATACCCTCGCCCCAACCCTCTCCCGAAGAGAGAGGGACTGGAGTTTGGCCTTTTACTAGAGAAAACGGGCTAAAAATTACATTGGGTGAAATTTTCTCTTGATTTCGCCCTGTTTTTGTTGTATCCTGGTATCTAGTTATATGACTAGATACCAGGAGGATTGCCATGGGATACCCCA
>JAKPYU010000183.1 GCA_029568995.1 Candidatus Omnitrophota bacterium
TTGCTGGCCTATCTTTTTGTGGGGGATTTGAATGTGAACACGGAGCTGGTGCGGCAGGGGTGGTCGAAGCATTTCACGAAGTACGGGCGGGGGAAATACGCCGAGCAGTTCGAATCTGCCGAGCAAGAGGCCCAGTCGGCAAAGCGGGGGGTGTGGGGACTCTGACAGTCCAGGGAGTTCTTCTCTTCAAAATCCAATAATTCCTATTGACAAGCCCGGTTATTCTGGTATGATGGTACTAATATACCGAATAGGGTTCTTGCATCATGTCCAACGTTGTTAGAGTTTCAGAAGCGGCATCTCTGGCACTGCACACGGTGGTTCTTCTGGCGGCGTACCCCGAACGGATTTTCTCAACGAAGGAGATTTCCTCAGCCCTTCAGGCCTCGGAAGCCCACCTGTCGAAGGTGCTTCAACGTCTTGGGAAAGTTGGACTTGTGACTTCCATCCGGGGGCCGAAGGGGGGATTTGTTTTGAGCCGGGGCGGTGATGAAATCGCCCTACTCGAGGTCTACGAAGCCATTGACGGCCCCCTGGCCTCAAGCAGTTGCCTGTTTCATACGCCCATCTGCGACGGTCAAAACTGCATCCTGGGAGATCTATTGAGTCCGGTGAATCAAATGGTGCGAAATCATCTCGCAAAGACGAAATTATCGGAGTTGACAAGCGTTTTCACACAAAGCAAGATTGAGGGGTAAATAAATCAGGCAAGACGCCTGTCCTACCAACAGGCAGGGAGATCGTGGACATGTTTGTTTCTTACTCCCGGCGGGACTTTGCAGCCAATCTGTTGATGCTGGTGACCCTGGTCCCGGGGTTTGCAATTGCCGCGAAATACCTGCTGCGTTTTCTGGTACCGGAGAAATCCCAGCGGTCGGAACAGGTTCTCATTGGGAATCTGGAGAACCTTCGGATTGGAACCAGCCAATTTCTGAAAGCCGTTCATGGAAACGACTTGATTGCGGTGCGGATCTCCCAGGATGAAGTCAAGGTATTCTCCTCGGTCTGCACGCATCTGGGATGCCGTGTTCACTGGGATTCCATTGAAGGGAATTTTCTTTGTCCCTGCCACATGGGAAGATTCAACACAAACGGAGAGGTAATCGGCGGCCCGCCCCCCATACCTTTGCCCGCATTCCCCGTGAAGATCGACGGGAATCACCTCTATGTTACTGTTCCGGTCAAGGAGGCGTAGTCATGACAACGGAACATCCGCGAATCCCATCCTGGTTGCGTTTTCTCCGAGAACGAGTCCCGGTCAATATCGAGATTTTCGAGGAGCTCTCCAAAGAACCGATCCCCAATCACATGAAGAACTGGTGGTACTGCCTGGGGGGAACGCCGCTTCTGCTTCTGATGATCCAGGTGGCTACAGGGATCCTGCTCACTTTTTATTACGTTCCGTCCCCCGATGGGGCGTACGATTCGATCCATCGAATCAGCCATGAGGTTCCTTACGGCTGGTGGATTCGTTCCATGCATCATTGGGGAGCGAACCTGATGGTGGTAGCCGTTGTACTTCATATCCTTCGCGTATTCTTTACCGGCGCCTATCGCAGACCCCGCGAGCTGAACTGGATCATCGGCGTGGCGCTGTTGTTTACCACGCTTGGACTCGGATTTACCGGATATGCCCTGGTGTACGATCAACTCTCGTACTGGGCCGCAACGGTGGGAACGAATGTTGCGGAGCAGTTTCCAGTAGTCGGACCGTGGATGGCGAGACTGCTGAAAGGCGGGGAAAGCGTGAATCCGACGACCCTGACACGATTTTTTGTGTTTCATGTTGGAGCACTACCGTGTGTGATTTTCGCCCTTGTGGGCTTGCATATCTTTCTGATCCGTATTCATGGCGTCATGGAGCTGGAGGCCCCCTCGGAAGTGCAGCAGATGCCGCTTACGGTAAAGGAAGACCGCGAGGGGAAACGTCGGTTCGATCCGAACCGCTATTTTGCTTTTTTCCCCGATCATATCACGACAGAGTTAATGGTTGGATTATTTCTATTAACCTTGTTGACAATGTTAGCCGTTGTGTTTCCGGCGCACTTGGGCGAGCCGGCGAATCCCGATGAGACGCCGCTGCATATCAAGCCGGAATGGTACTTTTTCCCGATGTTTCGCTGGCTGAAGCTCGTGCCCTTGTGGCTCGGTATGGGCGGGATGGCCGTTGCGGGGCTGGGTTTGTTTATCTGGCCGTTTATCGACGAGTACTGGCGCAGCCGACGTCCGGGCAGTGAAACCGGTGTCGCGGTGGGTGCCGGGGCATTTGTCATCTTTCTGGTTTTCCTTGTGTGGGAGGCGATGTCATAAATCGGCGGAGGAATCGCGATGTCCCTGTTGTTCAAGAAGATCATCGTGGCGGTGTTTGCGGTGGCGTTTGTTGCCGCTGTCATCTTTGTCGGTCTGATCGAGAGAGAACGCGCCAAGCCGGAGAAGGCGGCCGTTGCATACTCGGATGAGACAACGCGTGCCTGTATCGACTGCCACGAGGAGAAGGGGATCGCGGTGGATTGGAACCGGCAATGGGCGCAATCGCGTCACGCGGAAATGGGGATCGGCTGTATCGCCTGCCACGAGGCGAAACCGGACAACCCCGACAAATGGGAGCACGAAGGTTCCCTGTTGACTCATGCCCCTTCGCCGAACGATTGCGCGGCCTGTCACGAGACCATCGTGAAAGAATTTGCGCAGTCGCATCATGCAAAGGCGGCACAGTTTATCGGATCGCTGGACAACATTCTGGGCGAGGTAGCCGAAGGCGGTCCCGCTGCCAACCTGGGCTGCCGACAATGCCACGGATCGCAGTTGGCCGTTGACGATAAGGGTGTCCCGGTTGCCGGAACGTGGCCGAATACCGGGATCGGGCGTGTCAATCCCGACGGGTCTCTCGGCAGCTGCACGGCATGTCATACACGGCATACCTTCTCCAAGCAGCAGGCGCGCGAACCCCGGACCTGCGGGCGCTGCCACATGGGACCGGATCACCCGCAAATCGAGATTTACGAAGAGTCCAAGCATGGAATCATGTTTGCCGCCTTTCGCGAGAAGATGGCTCTCGATTCCGATGTATGGATTGTGGGGAAGGAGTACACTGCCGCGCCGACCTGCGCAACCTGCCACATGAGTGCCACATCGAATCTGCCGGTTAACCACGATGTCGGACTGCGGATTTCCTGGACGCTTCGTCCGCTTTATTCAAAGAAGCAGGAGAATTGGGAAGAGCGCCGGAATCGGATGGATTCGGTTTGTCTGCAATGCCACGCGAAGACCTGGGTGAGCAATTATTACCAGATGTACGATGATGCGGTCGATCTCTGGAACACGAAGTTTGCGGCTCCCGCGGACAAGATTCTGGAATCGCTGAAGTCCGCCGGAAAGATCACGCCGACTCCGTTTGACGATCCCATCGAATGGACGTTCTATGAGCTCTGGCATCATGAAGGCCGTCGGGCGCGGATGGGTGCATCCATGATGGGGCCGGACTTCACGCAATGGCATGGTTTCTATGAGGTGGCGAAACATTTCTACAACAAGTATCTGCCGGAGGCGGAGGATCTTCTTCCCGGTGTCACCGATTCGGCACTGCAGATGCCGGAACATGCCTGGAAACAGGGCATGACTCCGGAGCAGATCCGGAAAATGCTGGAGTTCTATCAGCAACGGTATGGGCAGAAGGTTCAGTGAGAATGCGCGCGGATGAAGGATGAAGGGAAGAAAGGAACCTTCATTCCCGCAATCCGAGCGGGCCGGTTACCGGTCTCTCCGTAATTCGTTGTCTTCCAATGAGGATCTCTGTGAGGAGATAGCGCCTGCGGGTTAGAATCGGCCATCATCATGTTGGAAAGGCGCCCGTGTACAGCACTTTAGCTCCCTTTTACGATTTCAAGTTCTGGATCTTGATTTTTCCCCTGATTGGGCTGGGTGTTTACCTGGCCCTATGTTCCCGATCCCAGGAGGCGCTTTTTGAGCGGTTGGCGCTGCTGTTCGGGCGTCTGGTGCTTTATTTCGGCAGCTTCTGTGTGACGTTGATTTTCTATACAAGTGCTCGCCAACACTATCATGTTGTCAAGGCGATTTGCTTTGAATTTGTGATTCTGCTGATGCTCGCCTCCTGGTGGGCGCTGAAGGGGCGCTGGGTTCGTCCCCGGACGCCGCTGCTGGTTCCAGCCGCGTTCCTGTTTCTCATTGAATCGGTGATGGCCTTCTTTTCGGTGAACATGGGGGAGGGGTGGACGGCGCTGGTTCTTTATGGAGCTGCGCTGATGCAAGTGGTTCTGATTGGGGTCTTTTTGCCACGGGTTGCCGATCTGAAGCTTTTCTGCATTGTCTTGAACATCACGACACTTCTGGTGGTGTTGTACGCCCTCGGGCAGTGGTTTGACTGGCAGCCGATTTGGAGTGCCATCGAAGGGCCGAATAATCAGCGGTTTACCGAGAAACCGGTTTCGTTTCTGGGGAACGAGAATTACGCGGCGGAATTCATCAATATGACGTTTCCGGTGGCGATCTCGCTTCTGATTTATTCCTGGGGGAATCCGTTCTGGATGGCCATGTATTCCACCATTGTCTGCCTGACATTGATTGCGTTTTTGTATATCGACTGCAACGCGAGTTACATGGGATTCGCGGTCGGATTCCCGGTGATGGCGCTGATTCTCATCTCCTATCGTGGATTGCCGATCCTTCACTATCTTAATTTCATCAATCCGAAATCCGGCCAACCGTTCACTCTACCGGAGCTGCGTCTCTGGTTCCGTCGGGGGACCTTTGCGCTGATCCTGGCGCTTTCCATTTTGGCGGCTGTTCTGGCTTCTGTGGAGAATCCGCTTCGCACGCGTGTGGCGGAGCTGATCACCTGGGCCGATGTGGACGGCGATTACAAGCCGGACGGCGTGCCTCCCATGATTTTCCGCCTGGAATGCATGCGCAGCACGATTGTGAAGACTTATGACAATGTCCTGATCGGTATCGGTCCGGGGAATTTCAAGGTGATTCATCCGGGATACGAAACTCAGCTGGAGCGCAAGCTGCTCGGCAAGGAGACCCTGGCGCGGGAGGCGCACAGCGATTTCCTGCAGCATTCGGCGGAATTTGGTATTTTCGGGCTTTTCGCGTATTTCTGGTTGTGGGTGACGGCGTTGTGGTGCGGATTCCGGTCATTGCGAATACTGGATTGGGGTCGGACGGAGATGATTCCGGTCGGTCCGAAAGATCGACCGCTTTCATTTGATGACCGCCGGTTTCTCTTTTATTTCCAGGTTGGCGCGATTACCGCGATGATTATTGCGCTGGTCAGCTGCAATTTCGGTCACACCTTCGTGTGGCCCGCGAGTGTCGTTCTGTTCTATTTCCTGGCGGGAGCCGCCGGACTGGTGTACTCCTGGATTCGCGGAGAGGAATTGACACGGCAGAAGAAAGTCAATGTCTCCGGCTTCCACTATTCTGCCATTCCGACCTATCTCCGATGGCCGGTTCTGCTGGTCGGCGTTCTTTTGTTTACGCCGACCCTGGTTCGGCAGATTCCGGGTGAGTGTCATCTTCGTCTTGGGATGAGTTACCAGAAACTGAACCGCTATGCGGAGACATTCGACCATTTCAACCAGTCCATGCGGGTATGGCCGTACGAAATGGAGACCTTCTATATCCTGGGCCGGTTTTGTATCGATGCTTTTCAGGAAATCGAATTGACTCGCAAGGCATACGAAGACAAGGCGAAGGAATACATGGGCGAGACCGAGTTGACGGCGGAGCAGAAGACGGTCGTGAACGCCGAGGTCGATCGGTTGACCCGGGAACATCTAGCCCGTTACGGCTTGAGCGAGAATGACAAGAGCGCGATTGTGGATAGAGGAATCAAGTGTCTTCAAGTCGATGTATTCCTGAATCCATTCTACAAATGGGCGCATAACAACCTGGGGGTCCTGTACGACAAGAAGGCGGCTTTTGAATTCTCCAAGCGTGCCTACAACCGGGTTCTGGAAATCGACTACGAGCAGGTCTATGCGCATTACAATCGTGGATTGTGGCAAGTGCGGGAACAACAATACGACCGGGCACAAAAGTCTTTCGAGGCGGCTTATATTTCGGACCCGGAGAACACGGAGGTGCTTCAATACCTCGGTTATTCGTATTACCAGTCAGGGAATTATGAGAGTGCGAAGGATGCGCTAGACCATTACATCTATAAGAAATGGGATGAGAAAGGGCTGACCTGGACGCCGGACCCGGATCTAAAGGACTCCCTGGTGGCCTGGTATACCAACATCGGATCGCAATTGGGGGGTGCGGGCAGGTTCGAGAAAGCGGCCGACGCGCTTGTGCGGGCAATCAGTTTCGGGATCGAGGATTTGGAGGTCGATAAATGGCGGGCCATCCAGGAACAGCTGGCTTTGAATTATTTCCAACTGCGGAAATACGATGACGCGCTGAGGGTGTTCGAGCAGATGGTGGCCCGTCATGATAAGGACAACACCACTCGTCGCCATATCTCTCAGATCCTGAGCATACAGGGCAAGTATGAAGAATCCCTGGTGGCGATGCGGCGGGTGACCCAGGATGAGCCGTACGATTGGCTGGCCTGGTATAACTGCGCCAATCTCAAACTTGCCATCGGGAAGTACGACAATGCCTCCATTCTCTCGGACCTGAAAGTGGCCTTCGAGAAGGACGCGGAGGCGACTCGAACGCAGCTGATCGCGGATCGGCTGCTGGTCAACCGTTTGCAGGGAGATCCCGCGCTGAAGGAGTTTGGCCTGGAAGATCTGTTTATTCAGATAGGCAAATAGTGCTGTGTGGCGGAATTTCCTCACCCCCCGGCCCCCTCTCCAAGGATGGAGAGGGGGAGAAGAGGGTTTTTGCAGAAGGGGATGGGACGGATGGGATAAATAAGACCCATACGGTTCCACCGGCAAGATACCGGTGCTACCCGGGTTCGACCTCGCTTCAACTCTCTCCCGGATGGAGAGGGAGAAGAAGTGAGTTGTTGGAGGGGAGGAGGATCTCTCCCGAATTGAAAGAATGAGGAAGGTGTGGTAGTGTCCCATCCCGCGACGGATCGACGGGGAGCATTCCGGTCGATTCTCAGGGCTGCCAGGGTGGAGCCTGTTGCAGAGCACACGAGAAGGAACCGGAAGATGGCACAAGATACAGTCCCTGACGGAAGCAGTGGTCCGAAGCGGTTTACGATTCCCTACCTGCGCTGGTGGATTGCCGCGCTGCTTTTCCTGGTGACGGTGATCAACTATATCGACCGTCAGACACTCGGCGCGCTTTCGCCGTACCTCAAGGAAGAATTCAATTGGACCAACGAGGACTATGCGTTCATTCTGAACTCGTTTCGTGTGGCCTATACCATCATGCAGTCCGTATTCGGGCGCGTGCTGGACATCATCGGCACACAGCGCGGCCTGGGCCTGAGCGTGATGTTCTACACGGTGATTGCGGCGCTGACGGCATTTGCGCAGGGGAAGATGAGTTTTGCGGCGTTCCGGTTTTTTCTCGGATGCGGGGAAGCTGCGAACAATCCGGCGGGGTCGAAAGCGGTCTCCGAGTGGTTTCCCGCAAAAGAGCGTGCGTGGGCCATTGCCCTGTTTGACAGCGGGAGTTCCATCGGCGGCGCGGTAGCCCCGTTTATCGTGGTCGGGATCTACGCCTGGTTCGGCAGCTGGCGACCCGCATTTGTCATCACGGCCACGCTGGGGATTTTCTGGCTGATCCTATGGCGATGGCTGTACCGCCTTCCGGAAGAACATCCGCACATATCCGCCGAGGAACTGGCCTATATCAAGGCCGGTCGATCCTCCGATCCTCTCTCGTCAGAGCAACAACCCAAAGTCACGTTCGGGAAACTCCTGCGGTATCGCCAGACATGGGGGATCGTGCTGGGGCGATTTCTGCTCGATCCGTACTGGTTCTTCATGGCGGAATGGTTTGCGCTGTACCTGAAGAGTAAGGGATTCAGCCTGGAGGCCAGCGCGCTGGGGTTCTGGGCGCCGTTCCTGGGAGCGGACCTGGGGAATTTTTTCGGCGGCGGGCTATCGAGTTGGATGATACAGCGTGGAATGCCGGTGGGACGGTCCCGGCGGACGGTGCTGCTGATTTTCGGGCCGAGTATGCTGGTGCTGGCTCTCACCGCATTCACCAACAACTATTTCCTGCTTCTGCTGCTGTTTGCTTATACAAGTTTCGCATACACCTGCTGCGGTACGATGTTTTTCACCCTGCCGACAGATGTGTTTCATTCCAGGGCGGTGGGTTCGGTCATGGGGCTTGGGGGAACCGGTGCGGGATTGGGCGCGCTGATTTCCACGTATTTGATCGGGCGGATTTCGGAGCAATTCTCGTTTGAACCGATTATTATTGCGGCTTCGATCATTCCGTGCATCGCGACCGTGTTCTTTGTAACATTGGTCCGCGCCCGAAAGACGCCCGACCCGGAGGGGATTGTGCTGCACTTTTAAATTAAGAATTAAGAATTAAGAATTGAAGAGAAGAAGGGAGGGAGGGGGAGGGTGAATTATGAATTACGAATTGCCAACCGAATCAAAGGAGACAACATGTTGAAAGGCTACACGCTTCCACGCACACCTCGCGGTACATCGAGCCTTGTGCAGACACCCCCCTGGCATTACGTGGGCGCTTCGCTCGCGGTGGAGTTTGAGGCCGATCCGTCTGTCGCGGCTAGTTTTCTACCGGGCGGGTTGGAACTGCTCTCCGGACGCTGCGCGGTGTACTTTGTCGAGTGGCAGTATGCCAGCGAGGACGGCGAAGAGTATCTTGACCCGATTCGCAGCCAGTACCGGGAGACGATTTTTCTGCTGTCGGCGAGTTTCGAGGGAACGCCGGTCGCGTATTGCCCGTTTATCTGGGTGGATCAGGACGTCTCGCTTATGCGCGGCTTGATCCAGGGATGGCCGAAACAGATCGGGTCAACATGGATTACACGGGCCTACGACCTGCCGTCCAAGGCCACTCCGGTTCTCGGACCGGGCGGCAAGTTCGGCGCGACGCTTACCGCGCGGGACCGTCGGCTGGTCGAGGCCCAGGTCACGTTGCGGGAAATAACCGAGACCATGCCGTCGCCGGGGTTTGCCAGGGCGGTGAATGTGCGCTATTTCCCCGAACTCGCCGCCGGGAAACACGACACACCTGCGGTACATGAACTCGTTCAGCTGAAGTCCCGCGATGTGCATATCTCGCCGATCTGGAAGGGCAATGCAACGATTACCCTGTTCGATAATCCATACATGGAACTTTGCGATCTCCGCCCGGTTTCTGTCATCGCCGGTTACCGTTTCTCGTTTGCGCTGACGGTGGATGATTTGGTGTTGTTGAGGGATTTGAGGGGGTGAGGGCATGAAGGGCATTTTCTCCCCACTTCCTCATTGACTTCCCGTTCTTAAGGGTTATACTATGAGTGGGATACGTATGCAAAGGAGCAGAGGCGATGGTAGATCCGATCAATACAGCGGGGGCAGTGACGCCGATCAGGCCTGTTGCGGGTCGCCCCATGGTGGGTGGCGTTCAGCCCGATCAAATGCAGTCCGGGCAGAAACCGCGTCCAGGCCGGCCCGTCGGGATGGAGGCAACCAACGGGACTGACACGGTGCGTATCACGCAGCAGGCGGTTCGCGCCAACAACACCGGAGCGACCGACAACACAGAACGCACCGAACAGGGCTATCCCACCCGGATGCGCCAAGTGGCAGTTGAGGCCAACGAACCGCCTCCGCCACCGCCCCCGGCACAGGTTCCCGAGGTGATGCAGGAGTTCGCACCCGCCCAGACAACCGGTCAGGCGGTCAGTTTTTACGCCTGATCCGGGCGGATTCGAGACAGAATTCGGTAAGGCCCTCTCTCAGAACGGGAGAGGGCTTTTTGTTTGAAGGATGAATTATGAAGGATGAATGAGGAGAAGGGGGAAGTCTTTGGAGGGTGAGTTGATTTTGTTTGGCGGTTTCCCAAAGAATCCACAAATGTGACTAATGGCGTATAAGTCCTGATAACTCAGGAATATATAATCAGATATCCCATCTTTATTAGAAAATAAATAAAAAATAATTCCACGTATGTATTGATTTCTATTGACAACGTTTTATGATTGTGTATAATGATAATTAGATTGAAAGAAAAGGATTCTTTCCAAATCTCCAAACGGAGAGGAGACAGACGCCATGAACACAAATGTGAAACTTATTCCGATGGTTGGTATGGTTCTGCTGGTGGCAGCGCCGTTGGTTCTTACGGGATGCACAACACTTCAGACCACTGCGGTCGGAACCGCGCTGGGGGCCGGTGTGGGTGCGATTGCCGGTCACCAGTCGGGCCGGGCAGGAGAAGGGGTTGCAATTGGGGCCGGGGCTGGCGCGCTGACTGGCGCGTTGGTCGGCTCCATGATGGAGAACCATGCCTTGAAAGCCGAACGTCGGGCGATTGAACGGAGCAATCGGGTCGCGTATTCGGGCGGTTCGGGGAACTGGATCGACGGGCATTACGAGTATGTCGTCAAGAAAGAGTGGGTTGATACCACCACGACCGAGCGTGTGTGGGTCAAAGAATACCAGGATGGGGATCGGCGTATCGAGGGGCACTACGAGGTCCGCAAGGTCCCATCCGGGTATTACCGAGAATATGAGGAGAAGATTTGGATTCCGGGACACTATGAATGATTGTTCATCCGGCGTTTTCTCCCACCTCATTTCTTGTGTGGGAGGGGGAAAGAGTTCCCCTCCCACACCTTCTTGTTTGGAGACCCCGCCAAGCGGGATTCCATTCCTGACTCAAGGTGAGAAAATGGAATCC
>JAKPYU010000768.1 GCA_029568995.1 Candidatus Omnitrophota bacterium
CCCTACCCTCCCCAATCTTGGGGAGGGAAATTCGACTAATTGGTTGGTGGGCTAGCCCGCAGACGGGCTTGAGCCCACCCTACTTATTGCCGAATCAATTGCAGGGCGACCGTCGCGGCTCCACGGACCTGTTCGTAGTCGTCTTTCTCGGCGTGTTGAAGCGCGGGGATGGCCTCTTTTGCGGCAACACCCATCCAGCCGAGCGCAATGGCCGCCTGGAAACGTACCGGCCAGTCCGTATCCCCCAGTGCTTTAATCAGCGGTTGCAACAGGGGAGCCGCATCCGTGCCCAGCCGTCCGGTCATCCGCGCCAGGGTTTTGGCGGCAAGTTCCCGTTCCTTCCACTTCTCGGCCTGCAAGTCCTCGATGAGCACAGGGATCACCGCCCTCGCTTTCGGCCCCATGTTCCCAAAGGCCCTGGCAGCTCTTTCTCGCGCATTCCAGTCACCGTATCGGTACGCAGTCAGCAATCCGGGAACCACATCCGGGAGATAGGGGCCAATGTATTCGAGGGCAGACAGGGCATGATACCGAATCTCCGGCGAAGGATCTTTCATCATCTCATTCAGCAACGGAACGATGTCCTTGGCATCCTCGTTCATAAACGTAGCCGCGTGAATCGCATGAAGCCGCATGTCGTCTTTTTTGTCGAGAAGCAGCTCCCGAATGGCGGGAATGGACGCCTTTCCCAGGTGGGCAAGCAGGAAAGCGGCATTTGCCGCCGGACCGCCGTCACTAATACTACGCGACATAAGTCCGCTGATCGCTTCGCCATTCCTCGCTTCATAGTCCTCACGAATGCGCTGCATGAGTCCGGGAATCGCCTCGCCGTTCCTCGGACCGAAAAATTGAATCGCGCGGGAGAGTTCCTCCCAGCTCGGCTCCTCGCGGTCATTCAGAATCTCGATCCATTCCTCGTAGGTCTTGCCGTTGAAAACGTTCTCATCGGTGGTGTCGGAGATAATCAGACGCGAAACGCCGACCATCATGCCCTGCTGCGCCCTGGCGATTTCCGCCATCTTGGCGGCTTCTTCTTCCGCTGCAGATCGCTCTGACCGGGAACACTCCCCCAGGGGCAGCAGAACCGCGCCGATCAACAGCAGCAGCGTGTAATCCCTCCACAGGAGTCTTCTGCGGAATCGTGTTCCATTCTGTAAAAGTCGGACAACACGAGTTCGGAGGGAACGTTCGGATTCAAAAATGCCAAGTAATTGAAACGAGGGCAGCGGAGACTGCATCAGCGCCGCGACATTCACCAGCGCGCGGCAATACGGCGCGGGATCGTTCCCCATCACGGCGGCGGTCTGTTCATCGACCGCCTGCTCCCGCACAACGGCGATTCGCCGGTTGGCAAGCCAAAGCAGCGGATGAAAGAAATAGATCCCTTGCAGGACTGCCTGAATACAGCCGATCCATGAGTCCAGACGTCGGATGTGGATCAATTCATGCAGCAGAATGGCCTCCAGTTCCGACGATAGAAGATCCCGTGTGATCCGTCGTGGCAGAAGAAGCCGGGGGGACAGCAGTCCACAAATCGCGGGGCCGGCAAGATCCTCCGCATACCGGCAGACGATTTTCCTTTTCAGGCCGATTCGTGCTTTGCATCGTTCCACAATTTCCAGCATTTCCGGCTCAACCGGCTCGGTCCGGTTCAGCAGGATTCGCATCTTGCCCAGATGAGCGCAAAGAAGAATTGCGAAAGCGGCCACGCCACTAAGCCACAATATGAAAAGCGTAATCCTCCAATCCGGCAGGGAGAAATGAAACCCGCTTTCCACAGGCGAATTTGCAGAAACCACTGTCTCGGTGGGAGTCTTTGACCCGCTCGGCGACATCTCTGTTCTTGCAGGCTGCATGCCCATCACCGGGGAAACACCCGCCGGGCGGGGCTGGCCTGTAGCAATGGGGGTATCGGGTTGCGCGTGGCTGATGGTTGGCGGGTTCCACCACTGCCAGTCGAAGAATTGTTCTGCGCCGATCCATCCCGGCAGAGAAACCGGCAGGACCAGTTTCAGCAGAATCAACAGCAGCAGGGCGTACCGGAAAATCGCCGAGATTTTCCGGCGCAGCGCCCACTCACACAGCAGCACCCATGCGATCACCGCGCTGGATTGCGCCAGCATCGCTCCTGCAAAGTTTGCCCATTTTTCCGCCGTGTCCTCAATCAACAATGAGAGCAACTCGACAGGGATATCCATGGTTTTCCCCCATCTATGGATTTTCGCCCGCCGGATGGCGGTCGATGAGTTCTCGCAGTTGGTTCAGTTCCTTTTCAGAGAGATCTTCGTGTTCCAGGAGAAAATGGATCATCGGCGGCAGCGCCCCCTCGAAAGCATTGTCCAGCACCTGTTTCAGTGCGCCTTTCCGCGCCTGGTCCGGCGTGATCGCCGCCGAATACAGGATCAGGTTGCGGATTCGTTTCGTGGAAAGCAGGCCTTTGCGGACCATGCGGTCCATCATGGTCTTGACCGTGCTGTAGCTCCATCCGGTGCTGGATTCGAATTCTTCTTTGACCGAAACGGCGGAGACAGGCTGAGTGCGCCACACCACACGCATGATCGCCCATTCCCCATCGCTGAGTTTCGTATTCTTCTTTGTCGGCATGATTCACCTCGATTTATGTAAAGTATACTCTACACTTGTAAAGACGTCAAGAGGGTTTTGTGGATTTTTTTGGGGGAAGGAATCTTGCAAACAGCAGACCGGCGGAGCCGGTGATTGGGATCAAGAAAGCATCGTGTCTCGCGCGATGGGCGAAGGAGTGAAGATACGCACAACCCCCTCTGTGTCTCCCTCAAACTTTGGGGGAGAGGTTCCTTCCCCGAAGATCGGGGGAGGTTAGGTGGGGGTTGACCGGATACCACAAGACTCCTCGGTGTGACGGTTGCAGGCGAACTTTCTTAGGAAGAGCAGCCCGGAGTCTGCGAAGGGCGGCGACGTGGCGATCTCAACGTGCAAATCGAATCACTCCCCGGTTCTGATGCCGTAATGCTCTTTGGCCCGGTTGGTGATGGAGACAATGAATTCGCTCTTGCCCCTGGTGTAGGCCACGCGATCATTGGGGTGTGCGGTTGCCAGGTGAATCTTGAGGTCCTGGTATTCCCGTGCGACCTGGGGGAATTCAACCAGGTAATCCCGAAACAGCAGACGGTCCCAGTGCTCGAAATGGCGTTCCACCATGTGGATGTGGTGGGTGCGAGTCCCGTTTTCGTCGCGCTTGATGAACCAGGCATAGAACGGCGGGCCGTCGAACAGGCTGGGACGCCAGAAATAGTCGTATCCCTGGGATTCCAGGATCGGCACGATTCGGGACCGGGTCGCGTCGAGATCGGTCACCTCAACCAGGATGTCAATAACAGGTTTCGCGGCCAGCCCCGGCACCGCAGTACTGCCGAAATGCTCGATGCGCGTGATGAGATCGTTTGGAAGGCAGGCCAGAAGGTGTCCCTTTTCCAGGCGAAACAGTTCGGGCCATTGCGGATCGTAGGGCACGACCGCAACGTCTTCCGCAACAACTCGTTGGATTTTCTCTTCCAGGGATTCCATGGCAACTATGAATTATGAATTGCGAATTGAAGACAAAAAAGAGTTGGCCCGCAGACCCCCACCCCACCCCTCCCCGTAAACGGGGAGGGAGAAAAATTCCCCCCGTTTACGGGGGGATCAAGGGGGGGAATCAGTCCCGGCCATGTTTACGGAAGTAATGGAATCCCTCTAACAGTGCCTCGATATTCTCCCAGGGAACACCGGGGGCAATACTACTCGACGCGCCCAGGAAAAGGCCGGTTTTCGGGCCGTAGTCAACAAGCCACTGCATTTCCCGCCGCACATCATCCGGACTTCCGTATGGCAGAGTTCGAGTAACAGACACTCCCGCGATGATAATCAATGGTTCTCCGTCGGACGTAGTCATCCGGCAGATTTTCTCGTAATCCATCCCGTCCTCATACTGAAATCCCTGGAACCCGTGGAGTCCGGTTTCCAGAAGTCTCGGAACCATAAGCGACAGATTTCCATCGCAGTGCCAGATCATCCGTATATCGGTTTCGAGTACCGGCTTAAGCGACCGCGCAAAATGCGGAAACCAGATCCGATCCAGCGAACGAATATCGACAAGCGTTCCGCGCGAGTCGGCCATATCGTGATCCAGCCGAATCAATGGCGGCAGCGATCCCTCATGGCATGAACGTACAAAGGCCCGATTGTGCAACATCGCCAGGTCCGCCTGGAGCGAGAAATCTTTCTCCATCATATCGGGGTACAGGGCGTATGCCATGAAATAGTTTTCATACCCGTATTGGCCGTAGCGGAGAATCGGGAACCGAACATGCTCGTAAGGGACTTTCAACATATCCGGTCCCAGGATGTCCTGGACGGACTTTTCGTGCCGGACAATTCGTGCAACGGATTCCGTTTCCTTAAAATATCTGATCTCATCGCGCATTCGGGGGAACTCGATCCGTTCCAGGTGCTCGATAACGGATTCGGGAGAGTCGATTCGGCGGCCGTCCCGCACAACCGTCTCCGCCGCGGTCGTCGCGCCGCGCGGCGTGTCGCCTTCAAAGCCCGAAGGCCCCATGGTGAGCGGGTTTTCGGGAATCCACTGGTCCACCATGCAGCATCCGCTGTGGATCAGCATTTGTCGATACGTTGCAGTCGGCTCGCGCCGGTAAGTCCCCTCCGGCTTTCCCGCAATTCGGTCGATGATGCGCCATTCCATCGGATTGATCAGCCAGATCGGGATTCCCTTCACAGGCTTCTGCATCAGCGTCTCGAGCGCCAGTTGAGACCAGTGATTCAGTGTTGCAGGCTCTGCCATTTCTTCTCACGACATGCAATTTCTCCGTCTGCTCAAGACCAAATCGTACGCGGAAACCGTCGTTCAATCCAGAACAGACAGGTTCTTGCAACGCGCCGATGAGAAGGATATTGCAGAAAGATTCCTGCAAAAAGACCCCATTGACAAATCATCGGCACGGGTGGAAGATCCTTGTAGAGTGACAGGCGGACTGCGTTGCGGAGTATTCAGCCCGGACATTGTGCGGAGTCATTCAGCATGAGAACAGATCGGATCGGATTTACCCTCATTGAGCTCCTGATCGTGGTTGCGATTATCGGTATCCTTGCCGCGATTGCGGTGCCGAATTTTCTCAATGCCCGTGTTCGTGCCAACGTAGCCCGCGCGGAGGCGGACTTTCGCAACCTGAGCGTCGCTCTGGAATCCTATCGGATCGACAACAACCGCTACCCGAACGATTTCGACCAGGAGGGGACACAGCCGGACGAATTAGGATTCTACAGTCTGACCAGCCCGATAGCCTACATATCCACTATCCCCGTAGACCCGTTTATTGTGAAAGAAGGAATTATTCCCGGAATCGTTTTCAATGATGAGGATGTCTCCTATTATGAGATGGGTTCCGGGTCGGATAATGAAGTGGAGAATGTGCCTGTTGTTCACACCTTCTATCTGGAATGTGTCGGGCCGGATCATGAGGATAACGGTGGCGGGCCGGATTCGTTTCCGTTTATCACAAATGTGAATCGCTACAATCCGAGTAACGGGATTGTTTCGCGTGGGGATGTTGTCGCGTTTGGGGGTTCCTGGACAAGCGGCTGTTTTTACCTGGACGGAAAACAAATCGGAAACCGCTGCACACAATGATATTCCGGTTAAATCACTGCCCCTGAATCGGCCAGGAATCGGTACGAAACGGCGATACGGGAAACCCTTCCGCATTACAGAAATTCGCTGGTGGATTATTCGACCAGGCATAGCGAACCGCTACGGGCCTGGTGATCGTTGAACCGGATACGACTACCGTGTCATTCTCAATCCGCGTGTCTGCCCAGACAAAGGTGCGGTCGGAACCGGCAATTGCGAAACCTTTCGGGGATTCCCCATCGGTAGTTTTCAATCCGCCGCCAATAGAATCGAATCGAATTCGGATTGCGTTATTCTCAATCCGCATATCCCGATAAATCGGTCCCCAGGCAACAATGTCTTCCCCATACGCGACACGACGCGCGGCTAACGCCAGACGTTTGCCGACATCCTGCTTGTTACGCGGATGGCCGATGGGCGGATCGGATATGTCGAGGGTGACGGTCATCGCCGTATTCGGCAGCGCGAGAGCGGCACATTGGGCTTCGCGCAGCGCAGGCATGGGATCGTCGGTCGGCTCCGTATTGACCGGCCCCACAGCGGCTAACTGCACAAATAAAAATGGAAAGAGGCCCTGCCCCCAGCGGCTGCGCCAATCCTCTATCATCGCCGGAAACAGGGTGCGGTATGCCACGGCTTTGCCGACATTCGACTCCCCCTGGTACCAGATCGCGCCCCGAATTGAGAACGGAATCAGCGGCGCAACCATGGCGTTGAACAATACGGAGGGAACCCGCTGGTTACCTTCCAGCAGCGGCGGCGGTGTCGGCTTGGGAGGAAGATCTTTCAGGTCGATCCCGGGCTTGAACCGCCAGGGACCCGCGAGCGAAATCGAGTTCTCCGTATCTCCACTGACAAGGCGAATCCACAAATCGTCAGGCGATCCGCAAATGCCACCCTTGTTTCCAATATCGAACACACGCACGGCAATGACATTCGTCCCCGGTTTCACCTGTTCTGCGGGAACCGGGTAAATCCGGGGTGCGGTCCATCCGGCGGCTTCCTCAAATCGGCCCACCTCGATGCCATTCACATAAGCACGGTCCATATCGTTAATGGTACAGAGACCAAGCCGCAACGGCTGCCCCTGCCACAATGATGGGATATCCACCTCTTTTCGGTACCACATCACTCCGTCGAAATCGGGGAATCCGGCGCTTTCCCAGTAGTCGGGAACGTTCATCGTTCCCCAGTCCCTCGTATCAAGGTCGCAAGCAGCCCAGGCGGGCCGACCATCTACCTGCCCGGCATCGCGACTCTCAAGCAGCGCATTCCAGGCAGCGATATCACGTTGGTAATCGGGAAGCATGGCGCGCGAAACAGCTACCTTCTCCGGCAATTCCTCGATCAAGCGAGTAAAAGTCGGCAGAGGCCGCAACGCATCGGCACTGGTCCACGCCTCAGCGGGAGAAGCTCCCCACGTACAGTTAATCAATCCGATGGGAACATCCAGATGTCGGTGCAGGTCTCGCCCGAAAAAGTAGCCGACCGCGGAGAAATCAATCACACTCTCCGGTTGACAGACCTCCCAGCCGTCGCCGTGAATATCGGATAGCGGGTCAAAACTCGTTCTGCGCGGAACGGTAAATAACCGGATATTCGGAAAGTCTGCTTCGGCTACCTCCTGCTCGGCGTTGCAGACCGCATCGGGGCCGGGCCGAAGGTGCATTTCCATATTCGACTGCCCCGCGCAAATCCATACATCCCCGACCAGGATATCTGTCAGCCGGATGGTCTCTTTGCCTGTCACAACCAGCTCATACGGTCCGCCTGCGGGCATGGCGGAGAAATCAACGCGCCATTTGCCCTCCTTATCCGCCGCGCACGAGAGAGTCCTTCCCCCCAGGGACACCTGCACTTCAACGCCCGGATTCGCCCATCCCCAAACCGGAACAGGCATGTCGCGCTGTAATACCGCGTGATTACCAAACACGCCCGATAGTTTCAGTTCGCCGGCAGGCGATGCGGCATAACCGGTCAATGGAGAAACGGAGAAAGACAATAGAACAGTCAATATAAAAACGAGATACATCATTGGAGTAACGGGTTCGGTTCCTTCCAGTTCGATAAGGCGAGTTGCCGTTGTCCTAACAGGCCAGAGATCATCCATTGCTGCGTATTTCCAGCCCATACAATTCGGCATAAACTTTGGCGTGCCTTGCAAAGTCGCCACAGTACAGGACCGGATGGGGACCGGGATAGACGGTTCGAATGTCATCAACATCATTCATCTTCACCAGAACACGGGTCGCGCATCCGCCGACCGGGGGGCAGGTGGGCGATCCCTGCACAACGCCGCCCCAAGCATCCAGCGCCTTCTTCTCGGAATGATACTTGAACAACGTAGCCGGTTCACCCGTGGGCCACTGCACATCCAAGGCCAGCGTTTTGGGCGTCTGATGAAAGAATGGCCGTAGCAGGTAGGGCGTGTTCTTTCCCTCCGGTCCGTGCAGCTGAGTGGTACAGGTGCAATGCGACGCGAAGTACAGGTTCTCTTCCGTGTCGAATTCCGGGTTGTGCTGAAATCCCCCACGCCCGAAGAGATTCGCGCCGAGCATCAGGGTGAGACTTGCGTTCAGATCGTTTTCGCATCCACAGGGAATCAGATCTCCGTTACAGAGACTGAAACTCAGACAGGGCTTCCGGTGCTTCAGGAAGAGACATTCGATGGTAATGGCCTCGGCCTCATGACGTTCCATCAGGTTGAGGACGGCTGTATGTGCGCGTACGGCGTCGGCAAAGGCCTGGTCACTCAGATCTATTACTTTCATTGCACGGCGGCGAACAGCGCTCGCCATCTTCTCCATCTCCGGTGTCAATGCGGTTTCATCAAACAGGTCATTGAAATGGGCCGCCGGTACGCTGTGGATAGCGGTTCCGAAGAACGGTTCCGTGTCATCCGCCTCGTCGGTGATCTTGCCGGAAACACGAAGAAGACGGCTCTGGCTCATACGCGTATGGGAATGTACGGAACGCAGCCCGCGCTCCAGCGCAGCCCAATTCTCTATAGAATGAATGTACTGCGTGTGGGCCGCCGTGTCGAGGTGTTTCGGCGGCAGCTGGTGGTTCGATCCGAGCGGATGGTACAGAATAATGGGGCCTTGATAAGCCTCGAGAATCGGCTGGATCTTTGCACTGAACGAGTTCCAGAAATTGAAGAGAAGCAGCGCATCCGGCTTGGAACGCTTGACGTCTTGGATGAAAACCTCAATCGCCGCCGAAGTGTAGATCGGAGTATCATCAACCCTTACATCAAGGTCTAGAGGTTCGCAGATCCGTCGAACCTGCTCCATGAATTTGGCTTGCTGTGCCTCCGGTTCATACTGGTTTCCGGGCCAGGTAAACCATTGCTGCTTGCTCCAACTATCCTCGCATTTTCCCGCGAGCACTACATCCGCCGGTGGGTAAAGGAAGGCTCCGCGAATGGTTGCCTTTTTTATGGAACGCGCGGACGGTGCCAGGGTGGCAGTCGGTAATGTGGCGCAGCCTATCGACCACAGGGACAATGCCGACAGCGCGGCGGATGTTTCCAGGAAAGATCGCCGATCCAATTTGTAATAATTCATCTTATCTTTCCTTTCTTGTTGTGCGACGGATGTTCACGCCGGAGACATCGGTTCTCCATCGGCAGAATTGAATACGTTGATTCTACAATCCTTCCTCCTGTATCACATAAACATCCACATTGTCCAATCCCCAGGACCAATCGCTGAGACCATACAGGCTAAAGGCCGAGAGAGCCAGCGGTAAATCCCCGGCATCGTGCTCAAACGTGTACTCCATTCGATAGACCACATCGACGGAATGGAAATTGTAATACGCATACCCGAGAGTATTCGATTCAACTACCCACGCCTGTAACGAATTGACTCCGCCCGGAAAACTCTCGGAATAGTTTTCTGCGGAGCTTTCGAGGTTCCTGAATGTCGTCTCGAACGGTGGCGATCCGTCCTCGATACAGAAACTCCAGATGTCCGGTCCACTCAGGGGCGACTCTTCGCCCTGCTCGCCCCACAAACGAATCAGAAACAGATCGAAAGACACCTTCACCCGGTAATGAACAGGCAAGTCAGATAGGTTCAGGCGAACAGGGTCGTTACCCAATTGGCCCAAAAACAGCCGAGCGCCCCACGGTGTAACATCCCGATGCGTATACGACCACTCATTTCCCACAAGGTCCTCGAATTCGTTTCGGTATATCAATACAGTCCCCGGTTCTGTCGATATCGGGCGTGGTGTCGCAGTCGGTCTCGTCAGCGGCACCACGTGTGTCGCTCCAGGCCCCAGGAATACGGCATTCGCAGAGCGAATCGGATCAGTTCGTTCGCCGGACCACGATTCGCCCACTAGAAATACGAAATATTCCCCAGGAGAGGAAATCGGCAGAGCAATTCGCCGAACACTACACGAAATGATTTGATAAATCCCGTTCCACTCACTCTCCGGATGTTCCTGTGTGACGGCATAAAGAAGAAGCCGAAATCGTCGCGGATTTGCATTACATCTCCAATTCAATTCTGAATATTCGGCCCGGTCTGAACCGCTCAAAACGACATCATACGGAAAAATGTCCTCCGGATCGGGCGTGGGAGTGATTGTCATGGTGGGCGTCCGTGTAGCCGTTCCGGTTCTCGTGGGGGTTGAAGATGGCGGCGCGCTGGGGGTGGGAGTCGGAGTCTGCGCCGATGGAATTGTCCCTGTTGGGGTAGGGGGAGCCGGATCGCCGTTCAAGGAGGGATTCCCATTGTCTATATTTCCGGTATTAATGGATGGCAACCATTCGGAAAAATACAACATCGTTTCACCCGTCGATGACCGGAATACATATCTTCCCCTGATTTCAACATATATATCGAAAGAATTGTCGGGACCCGGAAACCGGAGGGTCGCTTCGCGATAAACACCGGCGCTTTGCCCGTAGGCCAGTTCCTGCCAACTGGATGAATCCACAACACGGATCTCGAAGTATTCCGGATTGAAATCGGATTGCCAACCGATTCTCAAATCATAATGATTGTAAAGCCCCGACGGTTGCATAATCAATTCAAGCAATGAAACATCCTGTATCACGCCGTATGGGCCAGGCAATGCCGGGGGGGTGGGAGGAGTCGGGGTCGCTACCGGCCAGGGCGTCGGAAACGAGATCGGCGTCCAGGATTGTCCGCTGCGGACAAGATAATGACTTGATGGAATCGTGTCCGACCGGAGGCGGCTGTCACCCGAGCCTGCATGACTTGTAACCGTGGCATAATAGGCAGCGCTCTCAGACACCCCTAAGGCGCACCAATGTATCGAACCATCGACATCGACCTGAAGTATTCGAATCCACGAATACCCGTTATCATAAGAAATGTAGAATTCAATCATATACTTGACAGGATTGATCTCACAATCCCACGAGACATTCAGAACATTATCCGTTCCCGAAATCGAAACCGCGTACGGATTCCAGACTGCGGGTGTCGGAGTCGGTGTGGCGCTCGGAGTCGGAAGGATCGCCGTCCGTGCGGAGTCTTCATTCCAGATCAGACAATTGATGGATCGAATCTCGGTTGACCTCTGGCCATTATCCGTCTCGCTCTGAACCGTCACGGAATACCGGCCATACTCTTGAAGCGTAAAAGAGAATACACGCCTGGAACCACTCATAATGAAGGTGTTGCCCTGTTTTGTCCAAATTCCTTGATCTGCCTCCTTGTAAACATCGAGGCGGAATCGGTAGGGATTCACACCGCAGGACCAGCCGACCCTCACGTACAGCAGCCCACTCGATTCGAGGTATCCCTCCACTTCTAGTGTGATTGCATACGGAGCCCAAACCGAGGGCGTCGGGGTAGAGATCGCCGTCGGGGTATCGGTCGGCGTGGGTGTGAAGGTCGCCGTCTGCGTGGAAGTCGGAGTCTGCGTGGGTGTCGGAGTTTGCGTGAATGTCGCTGTCCTTGTAGGGGTAGAGGTAGATCCACCAGCGATCAACGAGGGGCTTCCGCCGACTACATTTCCGGTATTCATGGATTGCACCCATGCGGAAAAGAACGAATGATTCTGAAACACATACCATCCCCTGATTTCAACATGAAAACGGAAGGAATCTCTGGGGCCTGGAAACCGGATGGTGGCTTCTCGATAAACACCCGCGCATCGGCAAAAGGCCAATTCTTGTCTATTGGATGTATCCACAACTTTGATCTCGAAATATTCCGGATTGAGATCGCATTTCCAACCAAAATATGAATCATAATGATTGTAAAGACCATAAGGGTGTTTAGTCAATTCAATCAATGAAACATCATGGGGCGAGTAATTATAATTGGAAAACAAGAGAGGAGTCGGGGTGGCTACCGGCCAGGGCGTCGGAAAAGGGGCCGGCGTATAGGATAGTCCGATGCGGACAAGATAGTTATTTGATGGAATTGCATCCGATCGAATCGCGCTGCTGCCCAAGCCAATTTGACTGGTGACGGTCACATAGTATACAGCGCTTTCCGAAACGAAAACGCTGCACCAGCGAGCAGTACCCGAAGCATGAACAACGGAACTTGTTTTCTTGATCCACGAACGGCAGTCATCATAGGAGATATAGATCTCTATGATGAACTCGCTGGGATTAACAACGCAACTCCACGAGACAGTCAGAGAATTGCCGTTTCCTGAAATCGAAACATTATACGGATTCCAGGCTGCGGGCGTTGGAGTCGCTGTTGCGGTTGGGGTATCGGATGCGGTCGCCGTGGCCGTGTGGGTTGGAGTTTGTGTGCATGTTGGTGTCGGGGTACAGGTTGCGGTTGGAGTAACCGTTGGCGATGGGGTATCGGTCGGTGTGGGTGTAAAAGTTCCGGTCGGCGTGGGAGTCCGGGTCGGTGTTCGCGTCGGCAGCAGGCTGGATACCACTTTGTCTTTTCCTGAACTGATAAAATAGCTGACCCAATTGTCGGATCGAATGGCTCCCGATTTTGCGCCGTTTTGTATTTCGCTCTGCACAGTGACAAAATAGGAGCCGGTTTGCGTTAATTGAATGCGGATTTCCCGCAAATTGCCCTCGGCCACATACGATCCCCATACACCCGGCAGAATAATGTTGTAAACCGCAATGCGAAACCGGGCCGGGTCCATATCGCATATCCAGGTGACGGTTACCCAATTGCTGTCCGACTGAACCTGAATCCAAACTCGATCCGGGCACGGAACGACAACGCGCGTTGGAGTGGGCGAATTGCCCGGTGTATGGGTCGGGCTGGGTGTCGCGGTATCCGTCACCGTGGGGGTATACGTTACTGTGGGGGTCTGCGTCACCGTGGGAGTATCCGTGCTCGTCGGAGTGAGTGTTGGACTCGGAGTATCCGTGCCGGTTGCGGTTGGGGATGGGGTGTCCGTCGGCGTTGGAAAAGGCGTATCCGTCGCCGTTGCTGTAGGCGTCGGGGTAGGCGCAAGAATGGTAATGGTCACCTGTCCCGGTAAACTGGAATCCTGTAGCCCATCATTTGTCTTGAAAAGGAACAAATCGGTTCCCCAGAAGCCGGGATTCGGCGTATAGGTTACATTCGGTGGTGTTCCGGTCACGGAACCGTTCGACGGATTTCCTGTAATGGCATAAGTTATCGGATTTCCCTCCGGATCGCTTCCGGTCAGGACAATCTGAATGGGGGAACCGTAATCCGTGGTGGTGGATTGATTGAACGCCACCGGGGGATCGTTTACCGAGTCCACCGTAATATTCACGGTTCCCACGCTGGTGGAATTCAACCGGCCATCGTTTGCCCGAAACGTAAGCGAATCGGGACCATTGTAGTCTCCCCACGGGCTATAGCGCACATTCGGCAAATTGGACGTTACCAGGGATCCGTGCGCCGGATAGTCTACAATGGAAAAGGTCAGCGAATCGTTTTCCGGATCCGTTCCGGTCAGGGTGAACGTCACATCCCGTCCCTCGCGCGTGGACACGGACCGGGAGGTGGGTACCGGCGGGTCATTGACCGGGTCGACAGTCAGAACAAATTGATCGAGGGCGGAACTTCCTTCTGGGTCCTGAACTGTAACCGTTATGGTCGTTGTCCCAGAGAGATTACTAGCGGGTGTAATCGTCACAGTGCGGTTGGCTCCCGAACCGCCGAACGTGATATTCGCGGGATCGTCCGGCACCAGGGTGGTATTCGAGGATGTTCCCGATACAATCAGCGATCCGGCCTCCGTGTGCTGGTCTCCCACGGTAAACGGAATTGCCGCCGTCGGTGTGTCCTCCTGCGTTGATTGATCGGCTATATCCGAGATGGTCGGATGGGTATTGTTGATGTACCGTTGCGCATAAATACCGTACCCGCTGCCATCCTGGCCTTCGCTCGCCCACACGATCAGAAAATACCCGTTCGCGTTCATCGCCACAGAAGGATAAAACTGATAGCCCGCAACGTAAGTATTAACCCGAAATTCCGCGCCTTGGGCAGCGCCTGAATTGTCGTACCGCTGTGCATAGACGCAGTAGCCATTGCTATCATGGCTGTCATCAAACCATGCGGCAAGGAAATTCCCGTTCGCATCCATCGCCGCAGAGGGAATCCATTGTGCGCCTGTTGTGAAAGTATTAATCCGAAATTCCGCGCCTTGCGGAGTTCCCGAGCTGTTGTATCGTCGTCCATAGACACCAAAACTGCTGCCATCCTGGCCCTCACTATTCCACACGATGACGAAATTTCCATTGGAGTCCATTGCGACAGAAGGATATCTCTGATTGTTCGTTGTGTAGGTATTAACTTGGAATTCAGCGCCCTGTGCAACTCCCGAACTGTCATACCGCTGCGCATAGTTACCTAGAAAACTGCCGTCTTGACCGCTGCTTGACCACGCAACCACAAAATTGCCGTTCGGGTCCATCGCCACAGATTGATCCTGCTGGCTGTTTGTTGTGTACGTATTAATCCGAAATTCCGCGCCTTGGGGAGTCCCTGAACTGTCGTATCGCTGCGCATAAACACCACAATCACTGCCGTCTTGGCCGTCGCTGCGCCACGTAACAACGAAATTCCCGTTCGCGGCCATCGCTATACAAGGACGCTCTTGATTGTTCGTGGTGTATGTGTTGACCTGTAACTCAGCGCCCTGGGCCACGCCGGAACTGTTATACCGCTGGGCATAAACGCCGTAACCACTGCCGTCTTGGCCGTCGCCGGTCCACGCGACAACGAAATTCCCCTCCGCGTCCATTGCCACGGAGGGATTCAGCTGCCCATTTGTCGTATACGTGTTGACCCGATACTCAGCGCCCTGGACCACACCGAAACGATCATACCGCTGCGCATAAACACCGTAGCCGCTGCCGTCCTGATTGGCGCTCGCCCAGACAATGACAAAGTTCCCGTTCGCGTCCATTGCCACCCAGGGAGTCTCTTGATTGTTCGTCGTGTAGGTGTTGACTCGGAACTCGCTGCCGGAGGCCACAAAATCCGCCATGGCCACACTGGAAAGACTGAGGATCAATAGAACCGTCGCAATCGAGGTGAAAGACTGTGCGCTCATGCGGCATCCTCCGCTACCGGTATCAAAGCACTCCGTTGACATCGCCAGAAAACCTCTTCAACATCCATAACGCGCCGGATTATGTCACAGATCAAGTCAATGTCAAGAACTTTTTCTCACGAATTCCAGCCTCCTCGTGATGGGGCAGCGAAGTCGGAAAGTGACCTGCCGCCGCGATTTCGTTCTCCCTGTCAGTGATTCATCGCACGCAATGATCGGCCTCCGGTCCGGTCGCGGAGCTCGGAATCCCTGGCCGTCACTTCACTCATTTGTCTCATCGTCGAAAGCCACAACCTCGGACATTTGAAAAACTCACTCGATAGTCCTATCCTTTCCAGGCAGATTTGAAGAGAATACCTGCCTGAACATCAGGAGCGACCCCCATGAGATGCATTCATTGTCTAGGCGTACTGGTTGTGGACGCGCTCAGCGGCCCGATTCCGCATTATCCCATACCGGGGCAATGCATTCAGGTCAACGCGGAGACGATCCGTTTCCTTCCCGGCGGCGGTGCGGCCAACACGGCATCCGCATTGTGCCAGATGGGCATCCCGGCTCGTGTCTTCTCAAAAGTTGGAGACGATCCGAACGGCCGGTTCCTCCTGAGCGAACTTGCGGCGCAAGGCGTGGACACACGCCGTATTCGAGTCTCCGGGAACGACTCCACCCCGTTCACGTTTGTCGGAATCCATCCCGATGGTGAGCGCACATTTATTCATACTCCCGGCGCAAATCGCACTTTCTCGGCGGAAGAGATCGACCGCGAGACCCTCTTCGACACCGACTACCTCCTTTACGACGATCTGTGGGTATTGCCGCGCCTGGATGGCAAACCGGGTGCCGAATTGCTGCGGGAAGCACGGGCGCGGGGTGTGGTTACACTACTAGACGAATGCTGGGGCCTCGGACCCAACCGGGGATCATTCGAAATCATGGTTCCACACGTGGACTGTTTGCTCCCCAGTTACCACGATCTCCTCCATATCTATCCACAGAAAACGCCGGAAGAAATAATCGCTGTCTTGCACAATCTCGGAGCGCAAAACATCATTCTAAAAATGGGCAAGGCCGGTTGCCTGCTCTCTTGCGGAACGGGAATCGAAGCAATGCCCTCTGTTGCGACGGAGGTTGTCGATACGACCGGCGCGGGAGACGCTTTTGTTGCAGGATTCATCGCCGGACTCGTCCACGGATGCGATCCTCGCCAGTCGGCCCTTATCGGCAGCCGTGCCGCCGCGGCATGTATTCGGCATGTCGGCGGCGCAGTCGGAATCCCTTCCTTTGAATCTCTACAACAGGGAAATAGCGGAACCGAAAAAGACGAAGACCATGCACGATAATCAAACAAAGCAACTGTATGAAGCGCTGGCCGAAATTCCGATTCTGGATGCGCACACTCACCTGGTCGGCGGCAAACTCGGAGCACGGGGGTTGCATGATATTCTGCTCTATCACATGGCCGTCAGCGATTTATACGCCGCCGGTTGTCCGACCGGTGAGCGCCTCACACAATATCCGAACTGGCCGACAACAGAAGAAGCGCATTCCCGCGTCCGGGAAGCCCTTCCATTCTTGCATCATGTACAGAATACCAGCACTTCCTGGGGTATCCGTATGATCTTGCGCGATCTCTACGGCTGGGATCAACCAATCCGGGAGGATTCCTGGAAGCGTCTGGATGCCATGATTCGTGAACGAGCCGATGACCGGGTCTGGCATCGTGAAATCCTTACCCGCGCGAATATCCGGCGCTCAGTAACGGAATTCGCGCGTCGTGAGGACGATTGCGACGCGGACATTCTACAGTATTCGCTGGAGTGGGCATTCTTTACGCGCTGCCAATGGGGAGAATACGACACGGCCCTTTACGAATTGGAGCGATGCTGGGGCAAGACACCGGAAAATCCGACCCCCATCGGCATGGGACCGAGACCGAAAACCGAACGGACCATTCATTCATTAGAGGATGTACATGTTGCGGTAGAAAGTTATGTCCGATCCATCCCTTATGACAAGATTCTCTCGACGGCTACGCATATATCTACGGATCTGGATCTCGAACCGGTAACGGATGCACAAATGCGGGACGCTCTCAATAACCGTCACAACCCAACCCACCGGGAGCGAAATATCTACGCTTCCTATATCAATGAACTCTACCTGTCGGCGCTTGAGGAATACGCGGACCGGATCGTCTTTCAGTTCAGTCTCGGTGCAGAGCCGTTGCCCCATGAGACCGTGAGTCGGCTTTCAAGTACCACGATTCGTCAAATCGGTGAGATGATCGCACATCATCCCAGGCTTCGGTTTCAATGTTTTCTGGCCGGCGGTTTTGCCAACCAGTCCCTTTGCACACTCTGCCGGGAGCTCCCGAATTTCTCGCTGGCGGGATATTGGTGGCATAATTTCTTCCCCTCGACGATTGCGCAAATCATGCGGGAACGACTGGACATGCTTCCCTCCAATAGACAGATCGGTTTCTTCTCCGATGCGTATTGCGTGGAGTGGGCGTATGCAAAAACCAGGATTGTACGAACCCTTCTTGCCGAGGTCCTCGCAGAAAAAATACAAATCGGTCAATACTCAATCGAAGATGCAAAGGCTATCGCTTACAGGATTCTCTTTGAAGCACCACAGGCACTGCTTGGAATGGTTCCGTAGCGCGAGTGATTCTCAGGAAGACCGCTTCAAAGAACGTGCACTCTCCTGATACAATCCGTTGACAATCCGGGCAACAGGTGTATGTCCCGGTCAACCCAATCTGTTCGGAGGTGATGGTCATGACTACGCAGAATCGAGATCAAGTCGGAGGAATCAATCGCCGGGGTTTCCTGGAAGGAATTGCGGCAGGCACGGTCGCAAGCCTCTCGTTCTCCTCTCGCGCTCATGCCCAGGGAAATCCCAAACCACTGAGCGGACAGGATTCCGGCTTGCCGAAAGGAACACCTGTGCGCGTATTGCCGGTTCTGGCGTATCACCTGCAATCTCCCAAAGAATTGACCAGTTGGAGGGGATATGGGGATCTGGGCGAACAGGGCGCTGTGGAGGCGGAAGCCAGACGAATTGAAGCGGACCTGAAAGAACTCGCCCGACGAGCCGAATTTCCCATTGAAGTGTCCGCTACGCAATTGGTCGCAAACGATGACCAGGCCAGGGCCGCCGTGGCGGCGGATACCGACCTGCTGATCCTGTTCGCTTCGGGCGGGGGGAATTCCCTTTACGAGGCCTTATGCACTTCGAAAGCGGCGAAGGTGATGTTTATTCGTCATAAGACCAGCCCTTATTACTTGTATCACGAGATCGCTCATTGGCGGTTCCTTCGCCGCAGCGAGGACGCCATGGTTGAACCGAATATGGATGTCGATGACATCGTAATTGATGACTATAACGAATTACTCTGGCGGATGAGATCCGTTTACGGGCTGAAAAACGCCAGGGGAACGAAGATGCTGGCAATCGGCAGCCTGGCCGCCTACAGCAAACCCGGACAGGAACTCGGTCCCGCCCATGCAAAAGAGGTCTGGGGATATGAAATCGAAATCGTTCCCCGTGAGGAATTCGCTGCGCGATTGAAACAGGCACGCTCCGACAATTCGGTCATGGCAGACGTCGAACGGGAAACTCAGGCCTTTCTGGACCGTCCAAACCTGACCCTGCAAACGGAGCGCAAATTCGTATTGAACTCATTTCTGGTTTGGCACGTATGCCGCGAATTGCTCCAGGAAAAGAAGGCGTTCAATTTCGGATTCGATAAATGCATGGGCCGGGAGGTAATCGAAATGCTCGATACGCCGCCCTGTTTAGTGTTGGCGTTGGCCAACGACAGCGGCTATACCGCTTACTGCCACACGGATTTAACACATACCTGTCCAGGGGTACTACTGCGATGGATCAGCAGTAAACCCACGTTCGTATGCAATACGCATTTCCCATATAACGGAATCATGACCGTGGCGCACTGCGCCGCGCCGATGAAAATGAACGGCGTCTCGAACGAATCCGTGACCGTCATGACCCATTACGAATCGGATTACGGAGCCGCTACCCGCATTCATTACACGCTCGGACAGACCGTTACGGTGGTCATACCGAATTTGAATTGCACGAATTGGCAGGGATTCCGGGGAACAATAGTCGAGACTCCGACACTGCAGGCCTGCCGTTCACAAATGAATATTGCGATGGATGGCGATTGCCGTACGTTGGTCAGGGAAATGGAAGGCTTCCATGCGCAGGTCGTGTATGGTGATTACCTGAAGGAGGTCGGATATGCGTTGAAACAGTTGAAAAAACTCGAATGGCGCAATTTCAGTGAGAATGCATGATCCCTGGGATTCCACCGGGTCTGCGTGATTGTTGAACCCTGGTGTCCTGTAACCGAATTGCCTTTACAAGATATCACGTCATCGCGAGCCTCCCTCCGGCGGAGCCGGTGATTGGGATAAAGAAAGCATGGCCCACGCGGGGCCTCCGCCGACCCGTCATCGCGAGGAGCAGCCCGGAGTCTGCGAAGGGCTGCGACGTGGCGATCTCAGGCTTGCTCGTTCGAACAGCCGGATGGCCACGATTCACTCGCAATGACGATATAGGTCAAGACCATTCATTCACAAAACACTAGACTGCACGCATGGATACGGAAGATATGGAAGACATTCCGCAAGTCCGCCGGAAATCCCATATTAGCGACCCCCACAACAGCACACAGTTCACCGGACACTTACTATACGGATAGAAAGAAACCTGTACAATCGCTTGACAATCCGGGCAACAGGTGCATTTCCCGGTCAACACAATACTTGTGGAGGTGCAGTTGATGGATAGGCAGAATCGAGATCGAGTCGGAGGAATCAATCGTCGTGGTTTTCTGGAAGGAATCGCAGCGGGCACGGTGGCAAGCCTCTCGTTGTCTTCTCCCGCTCATGCCCAGGAGAGTCCCGGACAACTGCTCGGACAGGATTCCGGGTTGCCGAAAGGGACTCCCGTACGTGTATTGCCGGTTCTGGGATATCGCCTGGAATCCCCCAAAAAATTGGCCAGCTGGAAGAGCTATGGCGACCTGCACGAACAGGGCGCTGTGGAGGCGGAAGCCAGACGAATTGAAGCGGATTTGAAAGAACTCGCACGACAGGCCGAATTCCCCATCGAAATCTCCCCAACTCAACTGGTCATGGATGAAAACCAGGCCAAGGCGGTAGCCGCAACGGATACCGACCTGCTGATCATGTTCGCTTCGGGCGGAGATTATTCCCTCTATACAACCCTGGCCACTTCCAAAGCGGCAAAAGTAATGTTTGTTCGTTATAGAACCCGGCCTTATTACCTGTTTTATGTGATCGCTCACTGGCATTTTCTTCGCCGTCTCGGAGATTCGTTCGTTGAACCCAATATGGACATCGATGACATTGTAATCGACGACTATAACGAACTACTCTGGCGCATGAGATCCGTCTACGGGCTGAAAAACGCGAAGGGGACAAAAATGCTGGCAATCGGCGGCCTCGCCGCCTACAGCGATCCCGGACAGGAACTCGGTCCCGCCCATGCAAAGGAGGTCTGGGGATATGAGATCGAAGTCGTTCCCCGTGAGGATTTTGCCGCACGATTGAAACAGGCGCGTTCTGACGATTCGGTCATGGCGGACGTCGAACGGGAAACCCAGGCCTTTCTGGATCGACCGAATTTGACGCTGGAAACACAAAGGAAATTTGTGTTCAACTCGTTCCTGACGTTGCGCGTATGCTGCGAACTCCTCCGGGAGAAGAAGGCTTTCAATTTCGGATTCGATTATTGCATGAGACCGGAAGTGATCGAAATGCTGGACACGCCGCCGTGCCTTGTTCTGGCGCTCGCCAATGACATCGGGTACACGGCTTACTGCCACACGGATTTGACACATACTTGCCCCGGCGTATTTCTGCGATGGACCGCCAGCAAGCCCACGCTTGTATGCAATACGCATTTCCCCCATGATGGAATCATAACGGTAGCCCACTGCGCCGCACCCATGAAAATGAACGGCGTCTCGAATGAACCCGTGACCGTGATGACCCATTATGAATCGGACTACGGAGCCGCCAGCCGCGTTCATTACCCGCTCGGGCAAACTGTAACGGTGGTCATTCCCAGTGTGTCGTTCACCGGTTGGCAGGGATTCCGGGGTAAAATAATCGAGAACCAGACTCTGGAGGCATGCCGTTCACAAATGAATATCGCGATGGATGGCGATTGCCGTGCATTGGTCAGGGAAATGAAAGGGTTCCACGCACAGGTCGTGTATGGCGATTACCTGCGGGAAGTCGGATATGCATTGAAACAGTTGAAGAAACTCGAATGGCGCAATTTCAGTGAAGCCTGATCGTCGCAGGAGTTGTGAAATCTGTGCCCGGCCATGTGTGCAAGGATCTTTGGACCACGGACTCCACGGGCAAACTCTGTCCTACTTGACAATCCGTCCGCAATCTCTGAACATGACGTGTGACAAAGCATCGCTCAACGGAGAAATCAAAATGAACGAACGCCTCATCAAACGACGAAATTTCTTGCAGACTACGGCCGCCGGGACAGCGGCAATCGGACTGGCCGGGCCATCATTGGTGGCGTCCGGTGCCGGCGACACGCAGGCAAAGCCCGTCCTGTTGGGCGGAACCCCCATACGACAGACTCCGTTCCCCTCGTGGCCCATGGTCGAGAAGAACGATGAAGAAGCGTGGATCGAGGTCTTGCGCTCCAAGCACTGGTGCCGTCTCGGACAAAAGTCCGTCGCGGCGTTTGAGAAGGAATTTGCGACTCGCACCGGCTCCAAGGAGTGCCTTCTCACCGCCAACGGGACGGGCGCGTTGTGGACAGCGCTGAACGCCCTGGAAGTCGGACCCGGCGATGAGGTCATCGTGACACCGTACACCTTCGTGGCCACAGTGAACGTCATCCTCCTGCAATATGCACTGCCGATTTTTGTGGATATCGATCCGGAGACCTTCTTAATAGATCCCGACAAGATCGAAGCGGCCATCACCGACCGGACACACTGCATCCTTCCGGTGCATATCGGCGGATCTCCCGCGGATCTGGACAGGATTATCGCCATCGGGAAAAAACACAACATCCCGGTGGTGGAGGATGCCTGTCAGGCCCACCTGGCGGAGTGGCGGGGCAAGAAGGTCGGCACGCTGGGCGACTTGGGGTGCTTCAGCTTCCAGGAGTCCAAGAATCTGGCCAGCGGAGAAGGCGGCGCGGTTCTGACCCAGGACAGCGAACTCATAGAACGCTGCTATTCGTTTCACACGAACGGCATCCAGCGGAACGCGCCCGGATACCTGATCAACGGCGCCAACCTGCGCATGACCGAGTTTCAGGGAGCCTTGCTGATGTCGCAGTTGACACGCTTTGAGGAGCAGAGTCGAATCCGCGTGGAGAACGCCGAGTACTTGACAAGCCGCCTGAACGAGATCGACGGCATTCATCCGGCGAAGAAATACGACGGCTGCACCCGTCATGCCTATCATCTCTATATGCTGCGATACGACGCCGACAAATTCGCGGGACTCCCGCGCGAAAAATTCCTCACGGCCCTGCGCAAAGAGGGCATTCCCTGCTCAGGCGGGTATGGCAGCGTAAAAGGAACCTACGCGCTGAACCAACAGCCGTTCATTATGAACTCCCTCAATTCTCGCGGATTCCGGCAAATCTATTCCGAGGAGCGCATCCGGGATTACTCCGAGAGAAACCATTGCCCGCTGGATGACAAACTCTGCCAGGAGGCGGTCTGGTTTTACCAGCAGATGTTCCTGGGAACACATGAAGACATGGACCAGATCGCGGATGCGATCCTGAAGATCAAGGCATACGCCGCCGACCTGGCAAAAGTCTGATCGGAACACCGTAGGGGCGACGCATGCGTCGCCCCTACGGATTACAGGCGTCGGACCTACAGGCTCCCTCTCCCACCGGGAGAGGGTCGGAGTGAGGGAAAAAGGCAGGACAGGCCTGTGCCTGTCATTCCATCTCTATCCCCCCTGCTGAACCTCCTTCGCCAGTCGGTTCACTTCCTCTGTGAGGATCGGCTCGATTTCGGGTTTCCAGGGACCGTGCAGACCGTAGTAGATCATGGAATCCTCTACCTCGTAGCCGCCTTCGCGGAGAAGCCGGATTGTCGGAATGTAGGCGGGCGTGTCGTTGGCATAACCCGCCACCCAGGTGCGGTCTTTGCCGAACTGATACTTGAACAGCAGGGAATAATCCGATACCACTTCGCCGCCAAGCGCGACAATCAGGAAATCCTTCCCGATACCCCAGACTTGCACGGGGCACGGATGCTGTTCCGGGATGCTCCCGTTCTGCTCCAGCGTCTCCAGAAGATATTTCGCGCGGTTTCGTATGAAACGGTTCTTGTCTTCGAGCTGCTTCTGCAGTTCTTCCCTGGTGGGAGCGGCAGTAAGCGGAAGATTAACATTAGAGAACGCTGTTCGAATCGTCCCATCAACGGGTGTCATCGGTCCATTCAGCACCGTTTCGACGGCCTGGCTGAGTTCCCGTCCATGCTGCTGCGCGTATTCCAATCCCGTCCGGGGACTCGGATTGGCATCCGCGCCGCAACCCGCGAAGAAAAGCGCCGTCACGCCCGGATGCTGTTCTTGTAGATATTCCTGGGCATACCCGGCGTAATCCCCGCAGATTCCATAGTCGCTCAACGTCGTGTTATGACAGGCGTAACCGAAGAGAATCGCCTTCCGTTTGCCCTGCGGGTCCGTGACCTTCAGAACCGGAACGTCGTGGTCCACCGTGCCGATCGGATTGTCGCGCATCGCCACCTGGGCAGGCACAAATAATCGGCGATTCATGGCGAATCCGGCCGTGCCGTTGCCGCGCTCCAGCCTGGCCGGTTCGAGATTCTCCAGGGCGCTGAGAATCACGCTCACCATTTTGTCTTCCAGGTCGTGGGTGTAGCTGCGGATATTCTCCCATTCCTCGCGTGGAAGATCGTACATGGTTCTGAGATTTTCACCGACTACCGGCCCGGTATGCGTGTGGGATGCGGTCATCAAGATCGCGGAGCGAGGCAAGCCGGTTTTCTCGGAAACGCGCGCGGCGACGCTGTCACTCAGTATGGCGGTCAGGCCGATAATGTCCGATGTCAGAAACACCGCCCGGTTCCCGTCCGCGTCCTCGATGGCCAGCGCTTTTGTATAGAGATCCTGAACGACACTCTGGGATGGTTTATCCCTGGAGCCGTATCCCGACATCCAGATACTCATCTGGGGAGTGATTACAGTGGACGCGACGCCCACACGATATTGCGCGTGGACAATCTGTGCCGTGCAAGAAATTGCCATCGCGGAAACCACAACAGAAATCGTTCGCAGTCTATGTTCCATCGATCTGCCTTTCTCTTGTGACCTGACATTCGCCCCCGATCATAATTCTCTTTCTTCATCACGGCAATCCCTAAATCCCGCGAATTATGGTTCAGACTTCCCGCTATCCGCGTTCTCTGTTTCCCAATTCGTAATTTCCTCCTCTGGCCGCCGTGGACGGAACCACCAAACCGGAGGATGATCCCGAGTGGAATCGCCTTGGGAAGGCGCATGAAAAGAAGGAGAAACAACTCATGTGTACGCATTGCACTCGTCGGCAGTTCCTCGAGGTAAGCGCAGCGAGCGGGATCGCGTTGGCAGCAGGTCACCTGGCCGCCGCGAACGAGGCATCGAGCTCCGCGTCCTCGCCCGGTTCGAAAGTCCGGATCTGCGCGATCATCGCCGGCAAGGCGGGCGAACGCAGTTGGGCCTTATCAGAAGCGGAGGTCACCGCGGCACGCGAGCGTCTGGCCGTGGCTGAGAAGAATCTCGGCAACGTGGAATTCATCATTGGCCAGGCGAGCAATGCGGATGAAACCGCGCAGTTGCTGGCGCAATCCGGCCCGGATGCCCCTGTGCTGGCAATCAGCACGGATATCTTCGGTCTCAGTCACGGCGTCATGCCCACAGTCTTCAAAGAAGGCCGACCCGCAGCGGTCTTTCACATACCCGTGGTTGGCGGGCACGACTGGTGCCTGGTGAATCCATGGCGCGCAGAGGGGAACCGGGTCACCCTTTTCGACAGCAGCGACTACAACGATCTGGAGCGGGCGGCGGCGTTGCTTCGGGTAATCCCGCTCTTGAAACAGAGCCGCGTGCTTGTCTCGCCCCCATTCAAAGGCACACCGGCCTCCTACGCGCCGGACCTGGTGAGAGAACGGCTCGGCGTGGAACTGGTGCAGCTCGCCGAAGAACGATACGACCAGGTCATGGCGGGTGTGGACGAGGCCGTGGCGGAAGAGATAGCGGAACAGTGGATCAAAGAGGCCGACCGCGTCGTTGAGCCGACACGGGAGGATGTTGTCAAGGCGGCACGGGCGAGTCTGACCCTGGACCAGCTCATCGCTGAGAACCGCGCTCACGGGTTCTGCGTCGGGACCTGCATGAGATGGCTGCCGAGAGGATTCCCCTGCCTGGGATTCTCGCGCCTGAACGACCGGGGAATCCCCGCGGCTTGCGATGGGGACATGGACTGCCTGCTGACCATGTTGATTATGCAATACGCGCTGAACCGAGCCGGGTTCCTGGGCAACGCAGCGGGCGTGGATACCGCGAAGAACGCCTTTCATCTCTCCCACTGCTCGGCCCCGCTGAGAATGGAGGGTCCCGAAAGCGCGAGATCGCCCTACCTGCTTCGTCGGCACGCGGAGGTCCGTGGCGGAGCCGTTACCGAGGTCCATTATCGCGTCGGGCAGAAAGTTACATTCACCAAGATGATCCACCTCGACACTCTGCTGGTGTTCACCGGGAAAACTGTCGAGGTTCCCAAGGTCCCCAAAGGAACCGAGCGAGGCTGCCGGACGGAAATCGCCGCCGAGGTGAGGGACGCCGACAGGCTGTCGGAGAATTGGGGCGGTGGTGCGCTCGGCGCAAGCGCCAAGGACTACTATGCCTCATTGCATCGAGTAGCCTATTACGGTGACCACACCCGAAGCATCCGTCACCTGGCCCACCTGCTGGGATTGAAGGTTGTAGAGGAATGCTGATGTGAGCAAGAAATCCCTCCCCCCAAGATCGGGGGAGGCCCCAGCTGTGTAAGGTGGCCTTCAACCCCTCCGCCGGCTGGCCCACCAAGTCGTCTGATGATGAGATTTCGCAGCCGTCCAGTGAATCCCATTCCGCTTCGGTCGGCAGGCGGAATGTTCCCATGCGCCGTTTGTTGATCTCCAGTATGAACATCCGGCACTGGTTCCACGTGATCTACTCAACCGGATTATTCGGATTGCCGCTGAACTCGGGCGCCGGGGAGATTGACAGCCTGCAAGGGGGCCGGTAGGATGCTGATGTGGAGATTTTGGACCACCGCAACGGGTCTGCCCATCGGGCAATCCGCTTGGGTGGGGGATAGCAGATTCAGGGGGGAAATTCCCATGATAGGAAACCTTCAGCATCTTGGGCGTGAGACCTCGCACTTTCCTCGCAATACTTTGTCTTCCAGTTTTCATGGTGGTGCATGCTGAATCGGAGACGCCGCTTCCTCGCGCCTCAATCCGGCCATCGCTCGTCCGGCTGCAGCCCGGCGCAACGCAGGCGTTCAAAATCATCCGCATGGCTGCGCCGCTTCGGCCTGCGACACTCATGGAAACCGTGACGTGGTCGGTGAACGGCATTCGCGGCGGGAACAAGACCTTCGGCACAATCGATGACCAGGGTGTGTATCGCGCTCCGAACGAGGCGCCCTCCCCCCCCGAAATCCACATCATCGGCGAAGTGACCGGAGTCGCGAACCGAACACTGTTTGCCACGGTCATGATGGAATCCGATCGGCCGCTTTACGAGATGACGGTCGAATTCTCCGAACCTCTCAAAGGCGCGAAATACTTCAACAATCCCCATTGTGTCACACTGGATATCGACGGCAATCTTTTGATTGCCGACTATGACGGCAGCCGTGTGCTGCGTTTCTCTCCCGAAGGAAAGTATCTCGGCGACCTGGGCAACGGCATCGGCGAAGAACCGGGCCAGGTCCACTTGCCCCGCGTCGTTCTAGTCGACAACAAGGGAGACATCTATGTCAGCGACTTGAAGCAATTCGGGCCGCGTGTCCAGGTGTTCAGCAACAAAGGGAAGTATTTGTATTCGTTCGCTGAAAAGGGAACAGGGTCCGGAGAGGTGTTGCGCGCCCACGGCATGGATTTCAACAGCCTCGATCAGCTGTTTCTCGTGGATGTGGATGCCATGCGTGTCAACGTCTACACGCACGACGGCTGTTTCCTGCGAACCTGGGGGCGGGATGGCCCGGACATCCAGGATTTCAATGCGCCGCACGGCTTGGTCATCGATCCGAACGATGATGTCTTCGTGTCGAATTACTACGGCACAATCCAGAAGTTCACTCCTGAAGGTGAATTCCTGTATCAAGTTACGAGGGCGGATCCGCCCGATGGCTCCGTGTATGTCCATTCGATTTGCGGCGACCGTTGGGGAAACCTGTATGCCATGGTCCGTGGGCAGCGGGGATTCGGCGGCGAGGTCGAGGTCAGCAAGGGAAAACTGGTGAGTCTTGAGAAGTATAACAACAACGGCGATTACATTGCGGGCATCACGCTGACCGTAAAGGCTCACGCGGAGAATTGGGCGCATGTGGATGACAAGGATAATCTCTACTTTATCTATCGGGGCGAGGATACCGCCGGATTCGAGATCTTCGCGCATCGCTGAGACTTGGAGAACAGTACACGAAACGTGAAACGAATACATTGGCTCTACCTGCTTTGCACGCTGTCGACGATCCATGCCGCGCTGCACGCCGATCCGCCGGTTCGAGACGGGGACCCGGATTCAATGAACCGGGCGAGAATCAAACCCTCCATGGCGGACATACAGCCGCGCGGAACGCAGCAGTTTTATCTTGTCAAAGAAGCGGGCCGCTTAGCCGCCGCTCATGTGCTTCCGAAGGTGCGTTGGTCGGTGAATGGCGTGCCGGGCGGGAATCGCGTCGTCGGCACGATTACCTCGGACGGCTTGTACCAGGCTCCCGATACCGTGCCGGAGTCGCCGGAAATCATCGTGTCCGGAGAAGTCGAGACCGCCGTGAATCGGCTCCACTGGGCCACGGTGCTGCTGGATGGGCATCGCCCCGAATACCGGACCGTCCGGTCGTGGACCGGGATGATGGACGATCCCATTACGGTTTACTATGCTCCGCCATCCATGACATTGGAAAATGACGGCAGCATCCTGATCGCGCACATGTCGCGTATCCATCGCTACGCCGACGGGATTGAACCGGTGAGCAAGACCTTGACTCTCACCGGAGATTCCATAAAGGGAATCAGCGAGGCACGCAATATCGCCGTGGATGCATCCGACCGAATCTTCGTCAGCGATTCGGTAACCGGCCCCCCACGCATCAAGGTGTTCTCAAAGGATGGGGCCTGCCTGTTCGGATTCGGCATGAAAGGAATCGGCGACGGCAGAGTCATGGAAACTCGGGGGATGGCCTTTGACAGCAAACAAAATGTGTATATTGGCGATATCGACAGTATGCGCGTAAGCGTTTTCGATTCGTCTGGTGGATTTCTGTGCAATCTCGGTGAAAAGGGTGCGTTGCCGGGCAAATTGAATGTGCCGTATGGAATCGCCATCGACGCCAATGACGAATTATTCGTGACGAGCTATTACGGGCCTTGCCAGAAACTGACCCGGGAAGGTCGGTTCATTCTGGATTTTGCCTATCCGGATCCACCGGATGGACCGATTCTGTTTACCGATACCGCCATTGACCGATGGGGGAACATCTACCTGGTTGTCAATGGAAATGGCGATCCCAAGGGGGGATACGAGCCTGTCCTGGACACCGATGGCCACCGGATCAGCGTCATGAAGTACAACAACCAGGGCGATTGGGTGTGCAACCTGCGGATGAGCCGCGCGGACCATCAGCCGCTGCGCGTGGTAGTCGATCGGAATGACCGGGTGTTGGTGCTTTACAAAGAAGACGGCAAGGTCGGCATGGAGTTCATGGTTCGCTGATGTTGTGTCACAAAATAGTCTTTACCATCTCGTCAAGTTCTCTATCCTGATTCCCGAATCACTCAATATGCGATGCACGCTCATCCAAGTAAGGTGGGCTTCAATCCCGTCTGCGGGCTAACTCACCAATTCGTCTGATGATGAGATTTCTCCCTTCGGTCGGAATGACAGGCGCATTGTCATCATGAGAAGCCTCTTGTCATTCCGAACGAATGTGAGGAATCTCATCATATCCAAGTCCGGCGGGCTGATATCTCACTGTGCTGCGGGGGTCGGTTCGGCGTACACTTCCTGTGGACCGATGAGGATTTCAATGGTGGCTTTTTCGCGCGCCTCGTTCATCCATTTGGCGAAGGCTTCGATGACCATTTGATCTTCGATCTGTTTTTTCGCTTCTTCAAAATCCTGTTCATCATCGGTAATCATGAAAATCCAGTATCCCATGGTGGTTTGAAGAACAGGGCTGATGTCGCCTTTCTTCAGACCGAAGATCGAGTCGGCGACACCGGCGGGAAACGATTCCCGCGCCGAACGGAGTGGGATGAAGCCCAAATCGCCACCATTGGGGGCAGTCGGAGTGTCTTCGGAGATTTCTCTGGCGGTTGTGGCGAAGGTTTCTTCATCCGCGCCGGTCAGGTTCTGTCGGATATGTTCGGCTTTTTCTTTGACTGCGACGCGTTGTTCCGGGGAGGCTCCATGGGGAATCTGAAAGAGGATCGTTCGAATCCGGAGCATGTTCGGGGCGCGGAACTGATCCTGATGCTGATCGTACCACTGGCGAACCGCCTCTTCCGTGAGGTTCTTGCGGGCCTCTTCCAGTTTGCCGAGTTGAAACCGTTCCGAGAGAAGTTTGTTTTTGAAACTCAGGCGGAATTCGGAGACAGGCAGGCCGGTCATTTCTACGAATTTTTCATATTCGGCGGCATCCGGGAACTCGTTCTTGAACGCCCCGATGGCTTTGTCGATCTCTTCTTCGGAAGGTTCTGCCTGGGTGGCCTGTGCGGATTGCTGGATCAGATAAAGGCTGATCAGAGAATCATACATATTATCCAGTTGTGCTTTCAGGTATTGGCGTCCCTCTTCCGACCCCGGTTGGATACCGGCTTTGACCAGGACATTGCGTCCCAGGAGATCCAACTCGCTTTTGCGGACTTCCTCCCCGTTGATTCTCATGATCACGGGGTCTTTTGTTCTTTGTCCGCAGCCGACCAGGAATCCAGCCAAGACAAATGCCCAGAGACAGACGCCGATTGCTCGAACTGTTCGATTCACCTATCATTCCTCCATCAGAAGCGATTGCTGGGAATACTATACAAGATTGAGAGACGGTGGACATGGTGGACAGAGTGGACGGGGAACAATTACGAATTAGGAATTACGAATTACGAATTGAAGAGCAGGAACGAGCCGGGTGGATAGAGAAGATATGAGTGCATCGAAAATCCTGGTTTTTTTGCCGACCTATAACGAAAAGGGGAACCTGGACCGTCTTGCCGAGCAGCTTCTTTCTCTGGGGCCGGAGTTTTCCCTGTTGATTGTGGACGACCAATCCCCGGATGGAACGGGGGAGATTGCGGATCAGCTGGCGCGAGAATATCCGGGGCGGGTGGAAGTGATTCATCGTGCACCGCCACGCGGACGTGGGCTGGCGGGCCGGGATGGGCTGAAGCGGGCCTCGGAGACGGATTGCGGGATTGTGGTGGAGATGGACGCCGATCTTTCACACCGCCCGGAGGACATCCCGAAACTGATCGCCGCGATCCAGGATGCGGATGTTGTGCTCGGGTCCCGGTACATGCCGGGTGGTGGGACGGAAGGATTCGGCCCCCGGCGGCGGCTGAACAGTCGGGTTGCCGGGTTGTTGTCGGAGTATGTGTTGGGATTGCGGTATTCGGATCCCACGTCGGGATTCCGGGCATTTAGGCGTGAGGCGCTGGCCTCGCTTCCCTGGGACCGATTCATTTCGGATGGTCCCTCCATCGTCGGCGAGACACTGTACGCTCTCCGCAAAAGAGGATACCGTATCGCCGAAGTTCCGATATTCTTTGTGGAGCGGCGTGTCGGAGAGTCGAAGATATCTCCAAAGTTGATTTTGAAATGGATCCTCAATCTCATTCGAATTCGGTTGAATGGTCATCGTCTGTAGGTCCGGACAACCGTGCAGCCCTGCCGTTTCCCGCCGGTCGTGGCGAGTCCGGGTTCCTGCCGATGTTCCTGAAGGTCCTGGTCACCGGAGGATTCCTGCTTTATGCGGGATTGTTCGGCTATCACGCCTACGTGTTGTTGATGTTTCCCTACGATGTGGATAACAGCGAGGGATTCCTGATTTACGGGGGTCACCGACTGGCATCGGGTGGCGGCCTGTATCGGACGCTCGATGAGCCGCCGTATCTGGTGGACAACTATCCCCCCGTGTATCCGGTTCTGCTCGCCGTCGGGGACCGCCTTCTGGGAACCGGGTTCTTGTGGGGCAGGGGATTGTGTGTGGCGGCGACCTTCGGCATCGCGGGGCTGATCTACTTGTGGATGAAGGGACTTGCGGGGCGTCGTTGGCACGCATTGCTTTCGGCATTGTGCTTTTTATCGTTCTTTCATGTTTATGACTGGGGTGCGTTGGCGCGGGTGGATATGCCCGCCATCTTTCTTTCGGTGCTGGGGCTTGTGCTGGTGGAACGGGGTAAGTCGGTGGGACTGGCGGCGGCCTGTTTTGTCCTGGCCCTGTGCACCAAACAGACCATGTTTGCCGCACCGATCGCCGCGTTTCTATTCTTGTATTACCGGGAAGAAAGACGTGCAGCCTTCACACTGTTGATCTCTGTCGGAGCGGCAACCTGCATCCTGTATGGTCTCGTTCAACTCCTTTCGGGAGGGACTTTCTTTCGACATGTTTTTCTTTACAACGCCAACGAATACCGCCTGGGCGACTTGCTGATCTATTTCCGTCATTGGTGGACGACCTATTCGGTCCTGGGCGGAATCGCGGTGTTCTTCTTTCTCCATCGCTGGATTCATAGACGCAGAGACCTGGTGGTTTACTATCTGCTGATGTCATGGATTTCGGCGCTTCTGTGCGGCAAGATCGGTTCCGCGCCGAATTACCTGCTGGAGATGGTGGCGGCGACTTCCCTGGCGCTGGGATTCTTGCTCGCGGAAGTGGAAGTGGCAGAGCGTCCCACCCGTGCGGTGCTCAATCTCCTGCTGCCTGTATTGTTGCTGGCACAATTGCTCGGAACCATACACTGGCCCTACAAGCGGGATTTTGCTTATACGCCCACGCGGGAGGACCTGTATGAAGCGCGGAATGTGGAGCGGATTGTCAGGGATTCGCCGGGGCCGGTTCTGGCGGAACGTGCGGGGCTTCCGCTTCTGGCGGGGCATGATCCCATCTATGAGCCGTTTATCTGCACCCAGCTGGTTCGGCAGGGATTGTGGGATGAGACCCCCCTGGTCGAGCGCATTGCCGCAAGAGAATTCCCCCTGATTCTGCTGTCGCGGGACTTGTCTAAGGAACCTGTGGATCGCGAGCGATTCACGGGGAGATTCGTCGTCACGGTCAGGGAATCCTATGAAATCGAGCAGGTATTTCGACGATTTGTTTTGTATCGGCCAAAATCGAAATCCGCATCGGCGACGACTCGTCGCTCTCGCACTCCACCCTTGTTGGATCTTCGGGAGCCGTCCTACGAGCCTGCGCTGAAAACGGATACCATCTTCGGAGAGTCGACAGACCACCAGGAGATTCCGGAGTCGATCCATGGAACCACCGAAATTCCCATCCGAACTGCGCCGTGACCCGCACCATGGCGGATGGTGCGTGACCACCTACCATCCCGAACGGGAGGCGGCGCTGAATATTCCGCTGGCGGATGACCCGGACAGCGTTCCATGCGCTTTTTGCGAAGGATATGAGACCTACACGCCACCGGAGCTTGCCGTGGTGTCTCCGGACAGCCGACGGAAGCCGGACAGTTCGGGTTGGCAGATCCGTGTGGTTCCGAACCGTCTTCCAACTCTTACGGTGGAAGGCGTGGAAGAACGGGAAGGAGTGGGAATGTTCGACCGGATGCGAGGGGTCGGCGCTCATGAAATCGTGATCGAAAGCCCTCGTCACAGCGATCGATTCTCCTCTTTTTCAATAGACCGTCTCTCCAAGATTCTTTCTGTGGTTCAGAATCGTCTTCTCGATCTTCGGAAAGACATTCGAATGCGGTATATCTCCGCGTGTCGTCTGGAGTCTCCCGATTCGCGGGGACATCTGGCTCATCCCCACAGCCAGGTGGTCGGTTCCGGTGCGACACCGCCTTCCCTGAAAACCGAGCTGGCCTCGGCGAGAGAGTACTACAACTACAAGGAACGCTGTCTGTTCTGCGATATCCTTCGGGAAGAGGAACGATCCAAGGATCGCCTGGTGGCCTCCTACGAGACGTGCGTAACCGTTGCCCCGTTTGCCAGCCGATTTCCATTCGAGGTCCATATTCTCCCGCGTCGTCATTTGCATGACTTCGGCCTGGTACCCATTGAGGACCTTCCGGGCATTGCAGAGAGTCTTCTGGATACGTGTCGTCGCCTCGATGTCGTGCTTCCCGGTTGGGGGCGCGGATTGTCGCTCCACACAAGTCCGAACACGGTTCCCCGACATGAGTATTGGAGAACCATTCAGCAGGATTATCATTGGCACATTGAGATCATGCCGATTCCACCTCGGCGACAGGATTGGGCGGAATTGATGGGATTGCCGCTCTGTTCGGTCGCGCCCGAGCGGGCAGCCTCCGCATTGCGGAATGCTCCCGGTTTGTCGTAGGGATGCTTACCAGACGCCGGATTCTTCTCGTTCTCTCCTATCTCATTACCGTTACGCTTTGCTTCCTGTTGGGACATTGGGATCGGATCGGGGCTGATTGCTATTATTTTGAGCGGCTCATCACCGAACCGATTGTCCGGTGTTTCTACCGATCCTGCCTGACAGTCTTTATTCACCAGGCGATCTACCATGTTCTTCGTCCGTTCGATGTGATTCCCTGGTATGCCATCGCGATTTCGAGCAGTCTGGCCGGTGCGGGATACCTGTTCGTTTTGTGGCGATTCTCCACTTCTCCGTTATTCTGGGTTTTGAATGTATCCGCCGGTTGTGTCTGGGTATTCTTCGGTCATGTGGAGAATTACGCCTGGGTGAATTTTTTTCTGATTTTGTCGGTGTATGAATTGCGCGAATATCACCTGGGTCGTCAACCGATCTGGAAAGCCTCTGCGGCCTATTTCGCGGCCATTGCCTCCCACCATCTCGCGATTTTCTACCTGCCTGGATATCTCTACTACTTTCGCGGGCGTTCTCTGGATGATCGAGACCGTGTCGGCATTTTTCTCCCCCTGACTGTTGCATCCTTGTTTCTCGTGGTCACACCCCTGGTTCTGAAAACGGAAGGGATTGATGTGGGATTCGACCGATTGGTCCCATGGATCAGTCTCTGGGCCAAGAATCACTATTTCCTGATCTTCTCCGTGGACCATCTGCGGATGCTGGCTTTCTTTCACGGTGTTGCTGCCCCGTTTGGTGTCCCGTTTCTATCGCTGGTGTTGATTCTGCTTTATCGGTGGTACCTGCGAGACCGATACCTGGGCGCGCTTGCGGTCATGGTTGGTTGTGGTGTTTTCTGGATGACCTTCTGGCACCCGGACTGGGGATATCGGGACTGGGATCTTTTCAGCCAGTTCGGTCTGCTTGCGAATCTACTCGCCGGTCTGGTCCTTGTCCAAGAAGAACTCCAGGGGCAGGACCTCAAGCAGAAATCGCTTTGCGAGAGTCCTGGCGATGATTGCGCCGGCCAGCAAGCCGCCCAGGCAGAATAAGTACATAGGAATGCCCTGAACGGCACACCACCGGGCCGTGACCAGGCCACATAGTACTCCCAAACTCATTCCCGAAACCAGATACAGGAAGTGAATCATCACCTGGAATCGCTTTGCGTGTTTTCTTCGGGCCGGGTCCAATAACCTTTCCCTTGTTTTTGCGCGGATTTCCGGGCTTCTTCGAGCAGCGTCCGGTATTTGAGCGGTGCAGATTTCTCCTCCAATAACGCCAGACCGTTCTCAAGCAGAATCCGGTTCAGAAATCTTCCGTCCTTGAGAAAAAGATATGCCGGGATCCGCCCATCGATCGGGCGGGAATCGACATCATATTCCACAATTACCGTTTCACGTTCGACCAGGCTTTTCACAAGGATATATGCAAGATGTCCGTATTCCGCAAACTCAGGATCTTCCTCGCGTTTCGAGAAGCCATGTATGCCAAGCAGAGAGAATAGTCTCGCCTTTGGTCCGTCGATCCGTTCCGTGTCCCAGACTTTTGTAATACGCACAATCTCGGTTGTGCCCGGAGGAATCGGTGCAACGGCTTCCGGCGTAGCGGATTTGACGGTTTGGGATGGCTGAGATGCAGGACGAGAGGGCCGCTCCGAACGGATCGGTGGACCGTCCCGGATCTCGATATGGCGGTCGGGTCGGGAGGTCGGGGTAGAGAGTTCTTTCCCATCGGCACGCTGCACGACAAGACTCAACGCGACCAGGAACACAAGCCGGATCATGGTTCGATTCCCCAAGACCTTTCGGATCGTCTTTCTTGAGGATACGGCTACTTCCCACCGGCATCAAGATCAAAAACAAGGATGGAGTCCAGACCCTCACTCAAAAAGACGGTAGGATACGGAACCATGAGTGCGAATCCTGATGGCCTTGTTGTCAAACGCCTGTTGATTGCATTCGGCGTGGCGATTCTCTTCACGCTGGCGGCGATCCTGTTTGCCGCTCGGTCGTCGCACTGGTCCGTCTTGATGAAAGGCGAACCCCGGATAGACGCGACCCCGACGGCAGCGGGATCGGACCACGATATGAGCGATCTTTCCAATACCTCTCGATTTTTCGGGGAACTGAGCCGGATCGACCCTGATTTGCGTCATCGGAATACCGCGGCCAATGCGGAGTTTCGAATGGGGGATCTCCTTGAAAAAACCGAACCGGAGGAGGCACTGAAGCATTTTAAGGCCTGCACGGATCTTCTGGAGAACTACCTGCATGGATGGCCCTGGTTCCGAATGGGGCAGATTCAAGTCACTCGGGGACAAATGATCGAAGCGGACCGGGATTTCGACCGAACCATGCAGATCGACGATGGGAGACTTGCTCTCAGGGCGGCCTACGAACGCGGTAAGATCGCGCTGAACAACGACCATATCGAGCAGGCCTGGGTGTATTTCTATGAATTTCTCCGGTTCTCTCCCGAACCTCTGGCGGACTATCATTTTCTGAACATGCTAAGGAACGATGTGCACCCGGCGGGACTCGGATTGTACGTTGTCGGCAGAGCCTTGTTGGGGACCGGGCAGACGGAACAGGCCGGGGGGTTGCTTGGCGAGTATGTCGCTCTCTATCCGAACGATCTCAGCGGGCGATTCTATGCAAAGCAGGCGGGAGTTCCGGTGTCCCTTCCCGTTTATTCTCCCCAGGATGTTCTGCAAGGCGATGTGAGGCAGTCGTCCGGTTTGCATAAGAACAGCACGGGATTGATCTTCTACTCCGATGGTCGGCTGATGGCGGATCTTTATGTGAACGGCGAGGATCTTCCGGGAAGTCTGCGGGCGGTCTTGCAGCCGATGACCGAGGGATTCAGGGGGCGATTGTCGGTTCTGCTGAACGGCGAATCCGTTGACGATTTTGAGATCGCACCCGATCCCCGGATCGAATGGAAGCGGGAGATCCCATTTCAACCGGGACGGAACCTGGTGGAGATCGCCTTTCAGAACATGGGACCACGGGGGGATTCCGGCGGTCCGATTCTTCGAATTGAATCCATGATGCTGGAATGCGGCGGGAGTTCCTGATGCGACGGATTATTCGCAACACCATCTTCATGTCTCTTTTCGGGATCATTGCCCGTGGCGCAGGCCTGATTCGCTACGTGTTTCTGGTCACGTTTCTCTCCAATGAAGCATTTGGCATTCTGAAGTTGGCGACGGATATCGGGGGGGTGGCCCGTGCGTTTATGGATGGCGGGCTGGACCAGCTGGTTTCGCGGGACGGTGCTCGTCGTCCCGACCAGCTGGCGCGGTTTTTCTGGACTGCCTGTTTCCTGAAGATTCTATTGGCGATCTTGTTCTTTGCGGTTGCACCGTTTTTGTTGCTCCGATTCATGACCCCTTCCTCGGTATGGGTCGCCATGATTTATTCGGGATTTGTGGTCGCCTTGAGCCTCGCAGGGATTGCCCGTTCGGCGTTCACTGCATTGGAGCGGATGGAGTACATTTTTTACACAAATACGCCCAGTCGAATCATCGGGCTGGGAGTGACGTTTGTCTGTCTTCTGGTGGGAGCGCCTCTGGGAATTGTCGCATCGGCAATGGGATCTGAAAATGTTCTCTGGCTGGTCCTGCTGATGGTCTACATGGTTCGTCTTGTTTCCTTGGCGCGTCCTCGAATCGACTTGCGTGAGGCAGGATGGATGATGTCGGAATCCTGGCCGATGGCGTTGTATGGATTCTTCACGACACTGTATCTGCGGCTGGATACCCTGATGTTGAAGTGGCTCCTGCCTCAAGGAACGGCGTTGGAAAATATTGGTATCTATGGGAAAGCCCAGTATCCGGTGGAGGGGCTTAGTCTTCTTCTGACGGGATATATCATCGCGGTTTTCCCGGTGTTTTCCCGTCTTCAGGTGGAGGATCGTCAGGCATTCGCTTCTTTGTTTCGACGCTCCACCGTGTTGTTGATGGGGATCACGATCCCCGTGTCGATCATGATGGCCGGATGGGCGGACGGATGGTTGTCGTTGTTTCCGAACAAGGCGGAAGGGTCGGTTCCCATCCTGGCGATTCTTGCGATGACCCTGAACTTTTCCCTGTTGAATGTATTCATCATCACGGTGTTCACGGCCTGCGATCGTCAGCGGTGGCTGGTGCTTTTTACCTGTCTCACGGTAGCGGTTTCTTTCATCAGCAATTACGTGATGATTCCCATCCTGGGGAACCTGGGCGCAGCATTTGCCTCGCTCGGTTCGCAGGTTTTTCTTTTTGCGGTGATGCTGACCATCCTGTGGACGGAGGTGGGCATCGCCCCGCCGGTGGGTCGGTGGCTGGGATTGCTGGTTTCGGGGAATCTGGCGGGACTGTTTTGCGATTGGTTGCTGCCGCCCGGATGGGTGTTGGTGCTTCCCGTTCCCTACCTGGGATCGTTTCTCCTGATCGCGTTTGTCTTGCGAGTTATTCGCCGGGAGGATATCGAGTGGCTCCGGCGGACCCTCCGTCGAACCTGACTGTCCACGCCTGTCTGTCTTCTCATCTTGTGCAACCGGAATACGAGCCTGTATCATAGTGTTGACATTGGGTAGATTGGAGTGTGTGCGGAGGGTGAGATGACGAGCGAAAGACTGGCTTCCGAGAATCCCGATCTGGATCTGAAACGTCTCCGTCAGGAGTTCGACAAGATCATTCTGCCCAGTAAGGCCAAAGAGCTGGGCGTGACCGGCGATGAACTTGTCGTCACTGTCCGTGGCGGGAGACGCATTTTTACCACACGCCAGAAGGTGAACCTGGATCTTCAACGCACCCGGACGTTTGCGGCTGCTCCGAAGAAGCAGGAAGCGATGAAACGGGCGATCCGGGATGGCGAGAACAGCGTGATCGGCGATATCGAATCGCGCCTGGAAGATTGTTCCCGGCTGGTGGACGCACTCAAGCAATCCGAACGAATGAATTCCCTGGAAGAACGCGATACGAAGGTTCTTCTGAAATCCGCCGCGGACAATGCTCTTCGATTCGGCACGGAGTTGCAACGAATCGAGGAGGAGATTGAAAAAAAGAAGGAAGCGGATCCCCTTCTCAGTCAGCTGGATCAGCTGGCCCGCACCCTTCAGACGGCCAAGGAACGCGGCGATATGGAGGCTGCCGCCAAACTGCTGGAAGAGAATCGAGAGGCCCTGGCACAATATGAATCGCGCCGTCGCGCATTGGAACCCGATATCCAAAGCGCCCTTCATGCACGGCTCGGTATTCTGCGGGAACAACGGCGCGTGATGAAAGCCCAGCTCCAGCTGTATGTCGAATGGTCCCAGGTTCTGCGGAAACAAGCCCAGGAGATAGTTGGCGGCTCCGCTCCCCGCGAACAGAGAATGAAAATCATGACCTGTGCGCAGACGCTCGGAAGCGAATGCAGAAAGGCTGAGGATCTCTATACCTTCAAAGTGCCGGCGGAGTCGTCCTCGGACAAGAGCATCCGAGATCAGAACGCCCTTATGGAGCAAGATACCCGGAATTTCGATACGGCCATCCGAAGCATGGGGGAGAACACACGTCACCTGGAAGAACTGTTGAGTCAGAATGCGCCGGACGCCAAGGGCACCCACCGAATGGTTCTTCGAGAACGAGACCGGTAAAAGCCTGCCGAGTACGAGTTCAGATCCCCGAATTCATTAACACCTTGCGAATCCGAAACGCAGGGGGCAGAATGGGGCAATCCTGAAGTCGGAGAAGCAGCGATGACGCGCATCGAACAGATCGAGGTTATCCCCGTCCGATATCCCACAGTCGGATTTTTCAAGTTTTTCAAGGACGGACGGCCTGCGGTGATTATCAAAATCACGGCAGACGATGGGACTGTGGGCTGGGGGCAGAGCGTTCCGATTCCGACCTGGAGCTATGAGACGCTGGAATCGTGCGTGACGACGCTCAAACAATACATCGTTCCCAAGCTGATCGGTCTGGACCCGTTCGATCTCGACAGCATTCATCGGGCAATGGACGCCGCCATTTCCCCCTCGTTCTCGACGGGAATGCCGATTGCCAAGGCGGGCGTGGATATTGCCCTGCACGACCTGGCGGGGAAACTCCTGGGCGTGAACCTTGCGCAGCGTTGGGGCAAGCGAAGCGGCGGAGAGATCCGGCTCAGCTGGACACTGAATCCGCGATCCCTGGACGAAATCGAATCTCTCATTGACGAAGGCTGGCAGAGGGGCTATCGGAATTTCAATGTCAAAGTCGCGCCCGATCCAACGTTCGATCTCGAATTATGCAGGCGCGTGAAAGAGCGTGTGCCGGATGGGTTTCTCTGGGCGGATGCGAACGGTGGATACGATCCGGCGACGGCGTTGTGGGTGGCCCCGAAACTGGCCGACATCGGCGTATCAGTATTGGAACAGCCGGTGAAGGCGAACCGACTGGCCGCATACCGGGATCTGAGACGGCAGGGAGCATTGCCGATCATCCTGGATGAAGGGGTAGTCTCCCCATCGGATCTGATCGAGTTTCTGCGTCTGGATATTCTGGACGGCGTGGCCATGAAACCGGCGCGATGCGGGGGATTGCTCTCCGCGCGGCGACAGGTGGAGATCCTTCTGGATGCCGGTCTGATGTTCCTAGGCAGCGGCCTGACCGATCCCGATATCTCCCTTTCCGCCAGCGTGGCCCTGTATGCTGCGTATGACTTGAAATTCCCGGCGGCGCTGAACGGGCCGCAGTTCCTGGGGTATTCGGTTCTGGCCTCATCCGACCAGCAACCGATGGATGGGAAGATCTCCGCACCTACCGGCCCGGGTTTGGGGATTGAACCGGATGAAAGCCGAATTGAGGCCATTCGTGTCTGATTGCAGCGATGGATATGTCCTTGCCGGCGTGCGACCGGCGGGGTACATTTTCGTTCAGTCTCTTGATGAAATTCTTCCGCACCGTGCGGAAGAAGGAATCGATATAAACCAATCGGAGGTCCGTAGAAGATGTACAGAAAATGGATGACAAGCCTGGTGGTGGTATTGGTGGCCTGCGGGTTGCTCGGACTGGGAATGGGGTGCGCATCGGCATCAAAGACGAAATGCTGTGCGGCGATGGAAAAAACATGTCCGATGGAAAAGACATGCCCCATGCAGAAGGTGGTTCGGCACGTGGTCTGCTTCAAGTACAGGAGTTCCGCCACCCCGGAAGACATCGAGAAGATCAGTGCGGCATTCGCCAATCTCAAGAATGAGATGCCGTTCATTATCGGTTTCGAAATGGGACCGAATATCAGCACGGAAGGATTGAGCAAGGGATTTACGCATTGCTATGTCGTCACGTTCAAGGATCAGCAGGGCCGCGATGAGTACCTGCCGCATCCGGCACATAAGGCATTCGTAGAAAAATTACGCCCCGTTCTGGAAGAGGCTTTTGTAGTCGATTACGAATCTGTTCCCGCGTGCTGCTGCAAGGGCCAATGCGGCAAGCAATGTGCCGAATGCGCGAAGTGTGAAAAGTGCGCCAAGTGCCCGAAGAAGTAGAGATCGGGAGCGGGGGATGTTCTGAAGCGATATTAGAACGACCCTCTCCCTCCGGGAGAGGGAAGGGTGAGGGGCTTGCGCCGAAAGGAGAAGTCCAATGTTGAGCACCTATACCGCGAAGTACACAAGGATCAGTCACGGCTATATGGGCCAGCTGATCGAGTGGCCTGAAGTGATCACAGAAGGCGCAACGTTGGAGGAATGTCGAGAAATGTTACAGGATGCTTTACGGGAGATGATCCTTGCGTATCAACAACTGGAGAAGGAGATCCCCCTATGCACTGTCGCATCTTCTGCATTCTGATCCTGCAATCTTTCTTCCTGATTGGAGCCTCTCAAGGAATTGCTGCGGATGCCGCCTCCCCCCGTTTCCGGGTCCTCTACGACTTGAGACCATGGGATTACCTTTCTCTGGAAATCCCGGTGCAAGTACCGCTGAAGCCCGAATCCGTGAAAGCGGGAGACAAGCCGATGGCACTGGTTTACTCCTGGCCGGAGGGGAAATTACACACTCGGCCGGTCCAGAAAGTCGGTGCCCGATGGATCGCGTTGGTTACCGGCGAGGCGTTCGGGAATGAATGCCGACTGGAGACCATGCCGCAACCTGCCGAAATCCGGTTCCGTCTCGAAGACCGTAACGGGACTAC
>JAKPYU010000782.1 GCA_029568995.1 Candidatus Omnitrophota bacterium
CAAGAAAGCCGACGGGAAGAGCGTATTCCTCGTCGATTTCCAATCCCGCAACAGCCCGTTTTTTGTGGAGGCCGTGCGGCGTGTTCGCGAAGGGGCCATTGGGGAGATGGTCTCCGGCGAGGCATTTAACCATTTCCCCGCTGCAGGAAAACCGGACCGCAAAGAGATGACGGAATCCGAATACCGCCTCCGATGCTACCCGACGGACCGGATTCTTTCCGGGGACGATGTTGTTGACCAGGCGGTCCACGCCATGGATATCATGGACTGGATTATTGGAACGCACCCCACGAAAGCATACGGAACCGGCGGGCTGAAAGTCCGATTGAACAACGGAACGAATTGGGATCATTTCACCGTGACCTATTGGTATGGAGACGGCCCGGTGATTGATTTGAATTGCTCCCGGTTTGTAAAGCGGTACAACAATCTGGGCGGAAGGGTATTCGGATCGCTGGGCGTTCTTCATGCGCATTATTGTTCGGATTCGTGGGGAACCGGCCCGGTTGCCATCGTCGGGGAACCGGGAAAGAACGACTGGGAAGGCACCGAACGAGACAACACCTGGGATATCGGCATCAACAACAACTGCAAGGACTTCATCCGGGCCATTCGTTCGGGCAAGTACATGAACCACGCGGAAGATGGAGCCAATAGCACACTGACATCCATTCTCGGACGTACGGCCTCCTACCAGAACCGCGTGGTGACCTGGGATGAGATGCTCGCGGCGAACGAGAAACTGGAACTGGATTTCCAGCTGGGATGATCTTTGGGAGTGTCAGACCGGCGGGGCCGGTGATTGGGTGAAGAAAGCATGACCTCACAGAACCGCGATGACCCGTCATCGCGAGCGATACTCCGGCGGAGCCGGTGATTGGGAGAAGAAAGCATGGCCTCGCGGGGCCGTGCCCCGTCACGTCATCGCGAGGAGCCGCCCGGAGTCTGCGAAGGGCGGCGACGTGGCGATCTCAGGCTTGCGCGTTCGAACAGCCAGATTGCCACGCTTCGCTCGCAATGACGGCTATGGGCAAGCTTTCTTAGGAGGAGCGGCCCGGAGTCTGCGAAGGGCCGCGACGTGGCGATCTCGTGCCTGTGCACCTCAACGATGAGATTCCCACGTCGCTTCGCTCCTCGGAATGACGAGTGCGCAGGGTCTTTCTTGGGAGCGAGCAGGTTACTGGACCCACCACTGTGCAGTTGCCTGCTCATCACTGATGAATCCATGGTATCGACCCATCCAGTAAGCGGCCAGGTAACCGATTCCGCCGATTTCCGACCGGATTGCGCCGTCTCCCTGAAGAATCAGCGAGGTATCCTGCCAGGTCGCGCCCTGGTCACGGCTGACATACATTCCGGCAGGCGTGCCGACATACACATCGGTGGAATGGCGCGGTGTCCATAAGGCACCAACTCGCGGGATATCCAGTCCTTCGGCGCTTTTGGTCCAGGTTGCGCCGTCGTCGTGGGTGATTGCGATCCCGTCATCCATCAGGCCGTACCAGGTTTTCGGGTCCTGCCGATCCACTCGTACATCTCGAATCGGGAACTTGCGGAATTCCGCCATCATAGTCATCAGTTCCGTCATCGGTATTTCAACGGAGTCCTCTGTCCAGATCACCCAGTCCAGGGCAGGTTTCAGTTTCCGCAGGATCGGGAACCACGTCTGCCCTCCATCGTCACTGACTTCCAGAACAGGCCCGGAGAGACCTTCTTCGGAAACCAGAACCGCGCGGAACAGACGGCCTTGTTTGCTGTCATCCGTTCGAAGCCACAAGGGTGAACCAACCAGCGGTTCCACGCTGGAAAATCCGCTCGTTCGAAACATGCGAGCAGGCGGAGTCCATTCCGAGTCCCCTTCTGCTTTCACGTACAAGCCGTCGCGGGTCAGGAGGTAGAGCCGCGCGCATTCGCCGCGCGGGTCCACGGCAAAGGCACGCTGCGACTCGGAAGGAGCGTACCCGCTGATCGAACGCCAAACCGTGCCGAGATCCCTTTCCCGTGCCTCGGAGCTCTTGAACACACCGCTCGGTCCCGCTGCGTACAGCACATGCGAGTTATCGGGATCGAACGCAATGCTCTCCGCCGCTTCCGGGAGAACCTGGCTCCAACTGTATCCCTGATCCGTCGTTCGATAGATCCCCCCACGGGTCGCGGCGAAAGCCATCCACGGATAGTCCACCGAAAACAGGAAATCGCGAACGAGCGGCAATCCTTCCATCGTGTGCCAGATCTCCCCTTTCGTGTTGCTCAAGTAGGAATAGCCCGATGTATCTGCAGCGAATTGCACATACGGATCATGGGGCGACACTTCCAGCACGGAGGCCGTCCGGCTCAGCCAGCCATCCAGATCGTACGGGCTGATTTTCCATTCATATTCGTTGTCGGACGGACGTTCGTAGACCGGCAACGGATGCAGGCTGCGTCCATCCGGATGGAACTCCAGGTCCTTGCGGATACTGTTCATCTGCGGCTGGAAGATTCGACAGGTCGGGTGGCTCTGCAAATTCCAGAGGGACCCTTCTGGATCTCCGTATTCCTCGCCCAATACGGCCCAGTAGACAAAGTTGAACCAGGAATACTTGTCCTCCTTGTGAACCTCCCAGGAGTCCTTCACGCATTTTCGATAGAACGCCAGCAATTCGGGATCTTTTTCAAGGAGGTTGAGCAGATACAGATCGCCGAGCAGATGGTCCGTATCGTCATAATTGTCCCGTGCTTTTCCCATGATGCTCTCTCTGGTCATTTCGGGATTGCGGTAGCCCAGGGCGTTGGTCCATTTTTCATACAGTTGTTCCACTTTCTCGTTGCCGGTGATTTCGGCAGCGATCTTCAGGCCCGTTGTGGCCATCAGCGAGCTGCCGGAAGGCCGGTCGGTTCCCTCGAACGCGCGCCAGCCGCCGATCAGCACGGTGCTTTCATGTTTCCCGTCCGCGAGCATGACAACCATATCGTTCTTGAGGTGCGCCCATTCAGACATATCCGCGACTATCGCGCGAATGGTTTCTTTCTGGCGCTCATCGGCAGCGACGAAATAATAAATCCCAAGGCCGCGAAACACATGATCGTAATTGTGGTGGCTTGGCCCGCCCCGATAGCGAAGGTACGAATACTCACCGACTCCCTGCGCCCAGAGATCCCGCGTCCCGACCCCGCCTCGCTCCTCGTAAGAAATCCCGTGCCCAAGCGCAATTCCACGCGCCAGGAATCCCGGCTGGCCGCTGACCAGGGTAAGAGTTCGAAAGGCGGAAATCACCTCGTTGGCTCGTGCGTAGGCTTCCTGGTATTCCGGGCTGTCAACTCCGTACTTGTCGCGCAGGTAGGCCACACGGAACGCTTCTGCTGTCAGGTAGCAGCCGGTCCAGGAACTGGTGTGGGCGATATTGGACACCCCGGTGGTTCCATAATCGACAATCCAGCCCGGAGGAAGCTCACCCGTTTCGACAAGTTGCTTCCAGGCCCCCTCCTGGGAACCGGCATAGTGCGCGGGAGGAATCAAAAGAACGCTGGATGGGTACGAACCAAGGATGTTGTGACGTTCTTTGGTTTGCCTCTCAAAACAGAACGCTTTCTCGTGCAGGCTCTTTTTCCAGCTCCCACGGTCCCGGTACGCATCGGATGGGGCAACAATCAGTAGAATCAGGAAAGCCGTGTAGAACCATTGTCTGTGCATGTTTCACCTCTTGTAACAGAGCTGTCTTGGCTTGTCGGGGGCAAGATGCCCCCGCTCCCCTGTCATCTTACAATCGTCATTCCGGCTGCAATGATATGTGAGACGGAAGGGAAGTTCTACTCCGTATCTGGCTGGCAGACGAGTTTAAAATGGAGGCTTTTCCTTCGCGGTGACCGTCCTTGAGCCGGAGCGGGAAATCCCGACAATAGAGCGTGTTGATTTGCACACCCTTCTGAAGACAAGGGGCATTGATGACAGAGGTCGCACGCATTTACCCGCATATCCCGCTGTTGGAGACAACCGTCCAGGAAAGCCTTCCACGCGCGGACGGAACCCAGATCGCATGGGAAGAGCCACGCCGATTGCTTTTCCGCAGGATTGTCAGGCGGGACGGTTCTATCGTGGATTTTCGGCGGGAGCGAATCGCCGAGTCCATTCGATCCGCGCTCGGCGCATCCGCATCGTCCTCACAGGCGGAGGAGCTGACAGATCGGATTATTATCTTCCTGGCGAACCGTTTTCCCGACCGGCTATTGACCACGGCGGAGGTAGCCCTGTCCGTGGAAACCGTCCTTCTTCGGAGCGGGCTGACCGAATCCGCAAGTGCATACGCCGAACGACAGGGGGGCATATCCCCCGGTGTGGATGGGAGCGACGGGAACCGATGGCCGTGGGATCGTTCCCGAATTGTCGCAGCGCTTCATCGCGAAACCGGCCTGGATCTCTCGCTGGCGGAAGAGATTGCCCGTGAAGTGGAACAGACGATCATCCATTCCCGCCTCAACTCCGTCACCGCTTCTCTGGTCCGTGAACTGGTGAACGCCGCTCTTCTGGAGCGCGGGCTGGATGAAGTCCGCCGCCGACATACTCGGCTGGGATTGCCCATTCACGACGTACTTGTCAAATACGCGGAATCCCAGGGAAACGGCGATCTGGATAGTCAATTGGGCCACGATGTCCTGGCACAACTGACATTGACGCATCTTCTTCCGGGTCGGCTTGCCGATTTATATCGCGAGCATCGGGTCTACCTGCACGATATCAGTTCAACTCACCTGCCCCGGTCGCGGCGTGTCTCGCTGTCGGACTGGATCGCAAACGGCGATTCTCCGGAGAGTGTCGCCAGGCGGCTGATCCGTCTCCGGTCCAGTGTGCATCACCATGTGAGCATTGCCGTCGATCCGGGATCGCCTGAATCTTGGGGAGGCGATGAGTGTCTGCGCCTGTTTCGCGCCCTGTCAACACAGTTCTCTCCAATCATGATGGAATTCGAATGTCCCGTCGTACAGAAGAGCGATCCGGCCATCCAGGCGATATTGGAAACGGCGGCAACAGCAGGGCAGGAATGCGCCATGCTTCCCGCCATGCTTCAAATCGTGTTGAGAGTACAGCATCCGAAGGCAGTCCCAATCGCAAAGGCAGACCCGTGCTGGCGGTCGGGCATTCTGGTCATTGAGCCGGATCTTCCGCGTAATCACGAACCGGAGACTGTCCAATCGAAGTTCTCCGTAAACCTGGCATCTATTTGCGATGCGCATCGGGGAGATCCGTTGAAAGTCATAGAGGAACTCGACGAAATTTGCCGACTGGTTGCCGAGTACGCCTCTGCAATTCAACAGGCCGCCGGATTATCTCGTCCCTCTCGCCAGGCAGGTTTTTGGAAGGAGCCTGCGGGATTGATGCCTGTGCAACTGGGGCTTTTCGGAGTTCGAGAATCCTTCGAACAAATGGGACCGTCGCGGTGGTCGCATGTTGCGGGAATGCTGAAGGATCTTCAGAGTCGGCCTCTTGCCAGCCAGAAGTGGTTGTGGTTCTCGGAATCGCCGGGGCGTTCCGTGCGGAGTTGGTTCGGAGAGAAAGAGACTCCCATACCGTCCTGCTTGTCTCGAAATGACGGTTTCTTGTTCGATTGCAGCGACCGCCAGGAGTACTGGAGGGATCTGGACATGGTGCGGCGGTTCGGTAGCGTGTCGGAACGAACCTTGAGCCTGGATCTCCTGGAATTCATGCTGAACAACACCGTGTTCCGGCGATGGGGATACGCGTCCGGAGTCTCCTGGTGCTCCTCCTGTGGAAAACCTCTGGCAGCGGAAACTGCGCTGTGCACAGTGTGTGCCGGAGCACGGGTTGTGAGCGCAAAGAGAGATGGGTGGTATCTCAGGCCGGAGGTGTGAGGAAAAATCCCCCACCCCAGCCCTCCCCGCGAGCGGGGAGGGAGAAAGAAATCCTCCCCCCGTTCACGGGGGGATTGAGGGGGGGGGTAGAACGAAAACAACGCGGTTGAAGAAGCCGCTTATCCAAGAACAAGGAGAATATGAATATGTCGATACACGAAATCGGGCGGAGGACCTTTCTGGGAGCGGCTTCGATTGCAGCCGCCGGAATCGCGTCACCACAGAATGTGTTCGCGCAGGCGGAACCCACAAAGCCGCGAATCGGGCTGATTCTGTATACCGTTCGCGAACACATGAAAACAGCGGATGACATTGCCCGGACCTTGGAGCGGATTCGGGAAATCGGTTATGAGTACGTCCAACTGGCCGGATGGGAGCCGCTGACCGCCAAGGATCTGGCGAAACGATTGAAGCAAAACGGATTGACAATCGTTGCCTCGCATACCGGCTGGGATGCGCTGAACAAGGATATGCAGAAGATCGTGGACGACCACAAGGAACTGGGCTGTACTCAACTCGGAGGAGGAATGCCTGAACGATACCGAAGCGCCCAGGGGTATGTCGAGTATGCCAAAGAAACCATTGAAATGTGTAAGAAACTGGCCGAATTCGGAATGACGTTCAGCTACCACAATCATAGCTATGAGTTTACCCGTTACGAGGGAAAAACCGGGGAACAGATCCTGATCGATTGCTGCGTCCCGAATAGCTACAATTTCGAGATCGACGTCTATTGGGTCCAACACGGCGGCGGGGATCCGGCACAATGGATTCGCAAAGCCAAAGGCCATGTACCGACTGTCCACATGAAAGATATGGTGATTCTTAATGACAAGCAGACGTTTGCAGAGGTCGGCGAGGGGAATCTGAATTGGAAGTCGATTCTGAAAGCCTGCGAGGTGTCCGGCGTGAAATATTGTATTGTAGAGCAGGATACCTGCCAGAGAGATCCGTTTGAGAGTATCGCCATCAGTTTGAAGAATATGAAAGCCATGGGGCTGACCTGAGATTGCGGATTGCGGGGGCCATAAGGATGAACAACAGAATCGGGGGCAACCACGGTGGGTTGCCCCTACGTTTATTGCCAGAACGCCACCGGCATCAGTCAAATCAATGTGTCGGCGGGGCGGTGAACTCGCCGATAGGCCGGGCGTTTGAACCTTCCGACGGGATCTTCTCTTCCATCCCCAACGCCCAGAAAATCCCGTTAATGAGCAGCCGTCGCATGGCCTCGTTCTCGAAATCCTGCGGATGACCCAGGGTCGTAAAGAACACCCGTGCCGGTTTTCCGCTCGATCCGGTGAACGTTTTTGTCCAGGCCACCGGCTGCGTCAGGGGATACTGTTCCAGTTCCTCCGGCTTCTTCTCGGAGTTCATGCTGAGACCGACGAGCAACGGCTCGCAGTCTCCCACAAGCGGTGTGACATGATAGAGCCACGAGGCGCAGGAGAACGGGACTTGGATTCCTCTCAGGATGGGGTGATCCGCCATTTGGGGAATCGGTGTGACCTCCGTGCTGGAGGTATGCCCGTGATGCGTGATCCACTTCTGCCCGAACACCTCGATCCCGAACCCATCGTTCCATTTCGCATTGGGACCTTCCGGGTATCGCAACGCATGGGTGCTGGTACGCAGGCCGACAATCGGCTTGCCGGAGTTCACATAATTCAGGATGGCGTTCAGCTGGTCATCCGGCAACGCGCGGAAACGCATGAAAAACACGGCAAGATCCGCGTCACCGAGCGCGTCCAGGCCCTCGATATTCTGCTGGAACTTGGGATTCCGCTCCCGGGTGGCGGGATCGGTCGCATACGCTACCGAGCATTTGAATCCGTGCCGTTTCTCGAGAATATCCGCGATCATCGGCAGGGTGATTTCCGAGCGATACTCGTCGTCTCCGGTGACAAAGACAACATGGGGAGCTTTCTGGGAAGTTGTGCAGCACACCATCAAGCCCAGGATGATGGCACAGAGAATGTACTTGTATGACATGATGTGTCCTTCCGATGAATCTTGGCAATGGGTCGCCTCTGTGCGAACAATGGGTCGCCCGAGTCCGAACAATGGGTCGCCGACCCATTGTAAATTTGGAAGTCCCGTATGGCAATGCCGAATGAGGGGCTTCGCTCTGGTTGACGTGGATTTCGGGAGGAAGTAGGATCACCGGACCGTTTGCCCATTCGCCGTCGGCAGCGGACATTCCTCTTGAGAGGCACAATTGCATGACAGTCTTCAACGGATTCGATTATACGATCATTGCTTTGTACGTTGTGCTGGTTACCGGAATCGGGATCTTTTATTCGCGTGTTGCATCAAACAGTCTGGAAAGCTATTACCTGGCGAACAGACGGTTACCCTGGTGGCTGCTGGGGACCTCCGGCATGGCCCATTTCCTGGATATGACCGGCACGATGATCATTGTGTCGTTTCTGTATATGCTCGGTCCGCGAGGATTATATATCGAATTTCGAGGCGGAGCGTGCCTGTGCCTGGCGTTCATGCTGTGCTGGACAGGCAAATGGCACCGCCGTTCGCAATGTATGACCCGCGCGGAGTGGATGACCTATCGGTTCGGTGAGGGACCGTCGGGGAATGCGGCGCGGGCACTGACAGCCATTGGATTTCTGATTATGTCAATTGGTATGATCGCCTATTTGATGAAGGGCGCAGGGCTGTTCCTGGGCATGTTTCTGCCGTTTCCACCGATTATCTGCGCGTTCGCATTGATGGTTGTTGCGGGGGCATACACGATGAGCGCGGGATTTTTCGGAGTGGTGATTACGGACCTGGTGCAGTCCATCATTGTTCTGATCGGCGCGATTTTCATCAGTTACCTGGCGATCACCCATATCAACGATGTGCCGGATTTCGCCGCCCTGAGCCAGGCGGTGACCGGCAATCCCAACTGGATTCAAACCGCGCCTTCCTGGCACACACCAATGCCCGCCGGATACGAACCATACCAGTACCTCATCATGTTCGCCTTTTTCTATGTGTTGCGGAATGTCATCGCAGGGATGGGCAGCGGGGACGATCCGAAGTTCTTTGCCGCGCGTTCGGACAGGGAATGCGGCAAATTGACCCTGCTCTGGACCTCGCTGCTTATGCTGCGCTGGCCGATGATGATCGGGTTCGCGGTGATGGGCGTGTTCCTGGTTCGGGACCTGTTTCCCGACCAGGCCGTGCTGATCCAGGCCGCCGAGCTGATTAAGCAGTATCACCCGGACATTACCAAGAATTTCTGGCCGGATCTGCTGGCGCGAATCGCCAACAGTCCGGGCCAATACGATGGCGGTCTCATTGCCGGGCTGCAAAGTCTGCTCGGCGAAAACTGGGGATCTCGGCTCGCAATGCTGAGTTTTGAAGGGACCATCAATCCGGAGCGGATTCTTCCAGCGGTGCTTCTGTACCAGATTCCGATGGGGATTCGTGGAATGCTGGTCGTGTGCCTGATCGCAGCGGCCATGTCGACATTCGACTCGGAGCTGAATATCGCCTGCGCCCTGTTTGTGCGCGATCTGTATCAGCGGTTCATGCGCCCGCGCGCGGGAACCTCGGAATTGATCCGGGCCTCTCGCGTCGCCTGCGTGGTCATTTCATTCGCCGGGTTCCTGCTGGGATGCTTTACGGAGAGCATCAACGATATCTGGGGCTGGATCATTATGGGACTTGGGGGAGGATTGATCGCGCCGATGGTGCTCCGCATGTATTGGTGGCGATTCAACGGGGTGGGATTCGCCACCGGCATTTTCCTGGGTATGGCCGGTGCGGTTCTTCAACGCATTCTGGCCCCTGGAATGGTAGAATGGAAACAATTCCTTTTTATGTTGACTCTTTCTCTGGTCGGGAGTGTGTTGGGAACATTTCTCGCCAAACCCACCGATGACAAGATCCTGGAGCATTTCTATCACACCACTCGCCCGTTCGGATTCTGGGGACCGCTCAAGGCGAAACTGGCCCCCGCCGAACGAGAAGCGATGGAGCGGGAACACCGCAACGACATTCTGGCCCTGCCGTTCACGTTGATGTGGCAGGTTACCCTGTTCCTGATGGCGATGCAGATCGTCATCCAGGAGTTTCGTGATTTCGCATTGACTCTTCCGATTTTCCTGATCGGCGGAATCGGTATGTATTACTTCTGGTATCGAAACTTGCCGCCGGAGGAGCCGGACTCATCCGCGCAGACGGAGACAGGTTCAGGCTGTAGGGGCAATTCATGAATTGCCCCTACAACGTCGTGGTGTTCGGGTGAGGAATTATCCGGCTGATTTAAGCATACGCCGGGTCCGAAGCGCGCGGCTCGCCGTCGAATTCGAGTTCAATCACGTTCATGTACGGGTCTGGCGGGTAATCCGGGAGTCCACGAAGCCACACCCGGTCTCCCTTCTGCTCGATGGTTGCCTCTTGGCCCGTGGACAAGACCCGCGCGGAAGCAACCTTGCTTCCACACCAGGCAAAAGCAACCGGTGACCCCGGCCATCGCTGGATCAACAGGTATACCCGATCCCCAACCCGCGATGCCAGCCCCAGTGCCGGAGCACTGATGGGCGAGGGACCCGCGCCATAGATCGCTTTCCCATTTGCACGCATCCACCTTCCGACATGACGAAGCGTCTCCACCGACTCGATGGGAAACTCACCCTCCCCATCCGGCCCGACATTGAGGAGCAGGTTCCCTCCCCCATCCACACAGGTTGTCAGCAAGCGGATTATTTCGTGAGGAGGCTTGTAGTTCCGGTCGTATTTCGCATATCCCCACGTACGGTTCATGGTATAGCAGGCCTCCCAGGGACGGGCATCCACACGAATCACGTTCTCCGGTGTGCCAAAGTCTTCCGGCAGACCCGCACGGTCATTGATGATGATATCCGGTTGCAGTTCCCGGACCATGCGGTTGAGTTCTTCCGAGCGCCACAGATCCGCCTTGTGTGGGTGCATCATGTCGTACCAGAGAATATCCACGGTTCCATATTGCGTGCAAATCTCACGGACCTGGGCGTGTGCCTGCTCCACCTCCGAGAGATAGACCTCGTCCGGCTGAATAACGCTATGAGGGATCGCGCCGGGGAACCGCCAATCCATCAGGGAATAATAGAATCCCACACGCATTCCCATTGTTCGGCAGGCATCGGCAAACTCCGCAATGAAGTCCCGTTTTGCCGCCGTTTTTGGCGCGGTGAAATCGGACACTTTGCTGTCGTACAGGCAGAATCCGTCGTGATGCCGTGTGGTGATGACCATGTATCGCATCCCGGCATCCTGGGCCATGGCGACCCATTCCTTGGGACGAAAGTGCTGCGGATGAAACCGATCCGCCAGTTTCGCATATTCCTCCGGACCGAAATGCTCCTGGTAGAAAACCCATTCGCCACGCCCCAATAGCGAATACAGCCCCCAATGGATAAACATGCCGAAACGGGCCTCTTGCCACCATTGCAGACGATTCTTGGATTCAGGATTCATTGTTGCAGGTTCCTTTTCTGCGGGAATCAAGGGATTTCCACCGGGATGGGATGTCGCGCATCCGGTTGCCGCGGCGGCTATTGCCGCACTCTGCAGGAAATCCCTTCGTGTGATGCCTCTTGGTCGATTCATCATCATGTTCGGTTCTCACCGTCTCATACCGGGTACGTGCTGTCAATTCCAATCGGCCTGCCCGACCCCATGCCTTGCAAAGAGGACCTCAAGATGGAAAATGGGCTATCTTTCAAAGAGAGGCAGGCAGGATGGATATGTCGATTCGGAATTTCACGACACGGATAAGATACCGGACGTTTTTTATTCTTCTGGCGGTTTTTCTTGCAGCGGACTCCTTCGCCGCGACAACCTTCTTTCAGCCGGTCGATCCGCCCCGAAAAACCCAGGTGATGGTGCATCGCGGCCTGATGTGCGCCGCACCGGAGAATACCCTTCCTGCGTTCCAGGCCGCTATCGAAGCGGGATTTGAGTGGGTGGAAACGGACATTCGCTTGACCCGCGACGGGCACTACGTGCTCTTGCACAATGATGTCGTGGATGGCATCACCGATGGCTCCGGCAAGGTTGAGGAAATGCTCCTTGCGGATCTGAAAAAGTTGGACGCCGGAGTCCGGTTTGCACCCAGTTTCAAGGGCACACGTGTTCCAACTCTTCGTGAAGCGCTGGAATTCTGCAAAGGCAAGATCAATCTTTATCTCGACTGCAAGGGCCGAATCGATCCCGAGACATTGGTGGAAGAAATCCAGGCAACCGGCATGGAATCCCAGGTGATTGTCTTCGACGATCCGGACGTGCTGAAAGAGGTCAAGCGGATCTCCAAGGGTGGCGTGCCGATCATGCCCAGCATCAACGACCGCCTGGAAGTGAAATACTGGATGGACAGTCTTTCACCCCAGGCCGTGGAGGTGCATGCAGAACTGCTGACGCCCGAACTGGTCCGTGGGTTCCACGAGGTCGGCGTGATTGTGCAGGCACAGACATTGGGAGAACGAGACTGCCCGGAGGTATGGCGGCGCTGCTTCGAGATGGGGGTGGACTGGATCCAGACAGACCTCGGTGAAGAAGTACTGGCCGAGTATGTGCTGTTTCATACAGGCGCGCATTTCCCCGTGAAAATCTCCTCCCACCGGGGCGCGAATGAATTCGCCCCGGAGAACACGCTACCCGCTTACGAAAAAGCCGCCAAACTGGGCGTGGATTTCGTCGAGATCGACGTGCACACCACGCAGGATGGCGAACAGGTATCCATTCACGACCATACGCTGGAGCGCACGACCAATGGGACCGGCGCAGTATCGGATATCCGCTTCGAGGATCTGCGGAAACTCTCCGCAGGGGCCTGGTTCGGAGCGGCTTATGCAGATCAGAAGGTCCCCACAATTGACGAAATCTGCGAGTTGCTGAACGAGTTCGAAACGAAGACCGGAAGAGCGGTTGAACTGTACGTGGACTGCAAGGCCCCCAACCTTGAGAAACTGGCCGACATTCTGCGCAAACACAGGAAACTGAGCGGAGCCGTGTTTTACGGATCGCCGGACGGATTGTTGCTTCTACGCAAGTATGCACCGGAGGCAAAACTGATGCCGCCGATGGGCAGTCCTTCGGATTTGGAGCCACGGGCCGAAAAAGTCAAACCCTACGCGCTGGATACACGCTGGTCGATCCTGTCACAGGAGTTGATCTCCAACGCCCACAAGAAGAACATCCGGATTTACTCGGATGCCATGGGAGACAACGAAACAATCGAACGCTATCGGGAGGCCATTCACTGGGGAATCGACACAATCCAGACCGATTGCATTCCGCGTGTGCTTCGGGCGATTGAACTGGAGTTGTTGTATTGATTCCTGATTGGGATCAGTCTCCGCCGCGCTTGATCCCGCCGGGACCGGCACGCAGAATGTCGCCGATACTCACCAGCCCATTGCTGGAGTCATAAAACATGTGCCCACCCTCACAGGCCCAGACTCTCTTGTCCGGTCCCTGTGAAACAAAGGCGTAGCGTAGCTGCATCGGGTTCGATCCCAAGTACTGGGCAACGCTTTGAAGGAACCCGAAATGCGGATCGGTGGGCCGTGCGATCCAGCTGTCGTAAGTCACATAGACCGGGCAGGACTTGCTGGAACTGGTGATATCCAGATCCCCGAACGGATCATAAGGCAAGCCGTTGATATAGGCGACCGGGGTAGTCAATGCAATCCAGCGCTGGTCGATCCCGTCTCCGTGCGGATTCGCATCGGTCCATGGATAGGCCGCGTTGTCGATGTTATACATTTCCAGGGCATCGGCAAAACTTTTCTGATCCGCATGGACTCGCGCGATTCTGGCACGAAGGCGGGCATTCATGAAATTGGGCACGGCAATCGCTGCCAGAATGCCGATAATGGCAACGACAATCAACAGCTCGATCAAGGTGAACGCTCGTCCAGCCGTTCTCATGATCCCTCTCTTCGACGTCGGATCATTCTCTGGACCCGCCCCGGCTCCCTGTGCCCATGAAGATTCCGGCGCGCTATATCCTGACCTCTTTGCCGAACCGCTTGCCCGGAAGGATCAGTCTCCGCCGCGCTTGATCCCGCCCGGACCGGCCCGCAGAATGTCGCCAACGCTGACCAGCCCGTTGCTGGAATCATAGAACATGTGCCCGTCGGGAATACCCTGAGAGGAACCACAGGCCCAGACTTTCAGATCCGGGCCTTGCGAAACGAAGGCGTATCGAAGCTGCAATGGGTTCGATCCCAAATACCCGGCGACGGTTTGAAGAAACCCGAAATGCGGGTCGGTGGGCCGAGCGATCCAGCTATCGTAGGTCACATAAACCGGGCAGTCCTTGCTGATACTGGTCCTGTCCAGGTCCCCGAATGGGTCGTAGGGCAGACCGTTCATATAGGCCATGGGAGTGGTCAATGCGATCCAGCGATTGTCGATGGGAGTGCTCCCCCATGGATTTGCATCGGTCCACGGATACGCGGCGTTATCGAGGTAATACATCTCCAGCGAATCCGCAAAACTCTTTTGATCCGAATGGACTCGCGCGATTTTCGCCCGCAGCCGCGCGTTCATGAAATTGGGGACGGCAATCGCTGCCAGAATCCCGATAATCGCCACGACAATCAACAACTCAATTAAGGTGAACCCTCGTCTGACCGATCTCATTTTCATCATTCTCCGCTGGGCAGCATCTCGTGCTCCTGCCTGTTGGGATACTGCCTCTCAGGTCTATGAGAAACTTGGGGATTCAACTCCCAAATTTTTCACAAGGTCAATTGTCGGAGAGCATCACTCTCCGCCACGCTTGATGCTCCCCGGACCGGCACGCAGAATATCGCCGATACTGACCAGCCCATTGCTGGCATCGTAAAACATGTGCCCTCCCTCACAGGCCCAGACTCTCGTATCCGGCCCTTGTGAGACGAAGGCGAAACGGAGCAGCATAGGATCCGATCCCAGATACCCGGCCACGCTTTGGAGAAATCCGAAATGTGGATCGGTGGGCCGGGCAATCCAGCTGTCGTAAGTCACATAGGTCGGGCAGGATTTGCTCACACTGGTTTTATCGATATCCCCAAACGGATCGTATGCCAGGCCATTGATATAGGCCACCGGAGTGGTGAGCGCAATCCAACGTTTGTCGATGGGATCGTTTCCCCACGGATTTGCATCGGTCCAGGGATACGCAGCGTTGTCGATAAAGTACATCTCCAGCGCATCCGCGAAACCCTTCTGGTCCGAATGCACCCGCGCGATCTTCGCCCGCAGGCGTGCATTCATGAAATTGGGAACGGCAATGGCCGCCAGAATCCCGATGATCGCCACGACAATCAACAACTCAATTAAGGTGAACGCCCGTTTTGCAGATCTCATCTTTCTTGTCTTTTCTTCGGAAGCAACTTCTCTAGAATAAAATAGTATTATATCTCCCGCCTGGAGCCTGTGGCAAGAGCTGCTTTGAACTCTCATTCAATGGCAGCTCGCCAAATTGACAATTTGCGAGGATTGGGATTTAATGGCAAAACTGCAAAGCATGTCTGTCAAGATTATTCCGATCCATTCACAAGAGAGGAAACCTCATGAAAAAGACAATTCACGGGACAGGAGAGTTTGTCGCTAGCCTGGCGTTTGTCGCGGTGCTCATCTTGGCCTTACCCGCGATTTCACCCGCTGGAGCCGATCCCGGACTGATCGAGAAAGACGGAAAAGCCCTGTTTCCCATCGGGTGCTACGAACTGCCCAAAGAGGATGCAAAACTCCAGGCCATGGCGGACGCCGGAATCAACCTGGTGCGCTGCCATAGCCGGGAAGACCTGGACCGCGCACAAGCCGTCGGCCTGATGGGATGGATTCCACTCAGCCTGCAAAACGGCCCGACCGAGGATCTTCAAAAACTTGTCGACTCCGTCAAGGACCATCCCGCTCTCGCGGTGTGGGAAGGCCCGGATGAGATTGTCTGGAATTTCACCGCATTTAGCGGTCTGCACAAAACCATGGGCGTCCACAAGGTCTCGGGAGAATGGTGGCTGCAAACCGAAAATGCCCTGAAATACTCCGAAGAGCAGGCTGGCACAGTTATCCCCAACATCCGCCAATCCATCGATATGATTCGCAAACTGGACAAAAAAGATCACCCGGTCTGGATCAACGAAGCCCTGAAAAGTGACGTCCGGTATGTGCGTCAGTATCTGGACCGGGTGGATATCACGGGCTGTGATATCTATCCCGTGAAAGAGAACGGGCGAGACTTGGCCTCCGTGGGTGCGGCCACGGAACGCTGGAATCAAACCGGGCGCGGCAAGCCGGTCTGGATGGTTTTGCAGGCCTTTTCCTGGCACGAACTCGGCGACTATTATGGCGCGCGAGGAACGGCCTATCCGACCTTCGACGAATCCCGGTTCATGGCTTACGATGTCATGGCCCATGGAGCCGAGGGGATTCTCTATTGGGGATCTCATTACCTGAAGTCTGAGCAATTCCGGGAGTCGATCTACGCTCTTACAAGTGAATTGGCAAAGCTGCAACCGTTTCTGATCGCGCCCGATGTAAAAGGTGTCCAAGTGAACCTGATTGATGATGAGGGTAACGAAGCGGTTCATGGCGTCCGGGCTGCCGTCCGCCGCGTCGGGAACGATTGGGCGGTTGTTCTGGTGAACGAGGATGACAGGTCCCACATGGGCGTAGAAGTCAGCGGCCTGAAAAAGCTGAACGGGAAGACGTTGTATCTGCTCTATGGCAATGAAGAAACTGTTGTCGAACAAGGCGAATGGATCGCCCGCCTTCTGCCGTTGCAGGTCAAAGTGTATGCAACCGACCGAAAATGGGAGACAGAGCGACAGGCAGGGCGCGAATTTGTGGAATAAAGAATCCGCATGAATCATCGGTGGAACGGCAAAGAGATGCTCATTTAAAATGTTGAATTTATCGGCGAAGATCCCGTTGACTTTCTTCTTGTCTGGCATTCTGGGCGCATTGTGCGGATTCGCGGAGGACGCCATGGTTCCGATACAGGGCCGTGATGTAGTTCTAGGCGGTGAAATTGGCAGACGGATTGACATCACCGTTCAGAATAACCTGCTGGTAATGGACATCGATAACGATTTCCTTCTTCCCTTCAAGGAGAAGAACCGGCGAGATGGGTATGTAGGACTCGGAAAGACCCTTGAAGCCGTTTCTCGTTTCGCGGCTTACACAAAAAACGAGCGGGTAGAAGCCCTCCGAAAACACGTCATCAAGGAAATCCTCGCCGCCCAGGAACCCGATGGCTATCTGGGAATTATGGAACCGGGAAGTCGCCTCTGGAAACTCTGGGACATTCACGAAATGTCTTACCTCATCCAGGGGCTTACCGTCAACTACCAGCTGTTCCACGACAAAGACTCTCTGGATGCGGCCCGCAAAATTGCGGACTACATAATCCACAATTGGGCTGCGCAACCGGACAAGATCCCTGGCGCGGGAGAGATCAGCACCCTGATGGCTGTCACCGGCTCCGAACCCGCCATGCTGGGACTGTACCAGGTAACCGGCGATGACCGGTACTTGAAGTACTGCACGGAATTCCGTCAGTTACCGGAATGGACCGGCCCGATTGTGCTTGGACGATGGGGTACGATTGAGGGACACGCTTATGCCTGCATGTCTCGCTGTATCGCCCAGCTCCGGCTGTATCAGATCCAGCCGCATCCCGAATGGCTCGATACAACACACCGTGCAGTCAATTTCCTGACCAAAGAGGATGGAATGGTAATTACGGGGACCTGCGGCGATCACGAATGCTGGCATGATACCCAGGAGGGAACCATTAACCTGGGCGAAACCTGTGCAACAGCTTACCTGATTCGCCTGATGGACGAGTTATTCCGTATCGAGGCAAAGCCGATTTACAGCGATATCATGGAGCGTGCCATCTACAATTCCCTTTTCGCCGCCCAGTCGCCCGATGGGCGCAAAATCCGCTACTACACACCGTTCGACGGTCCCCGTTCCTATTTTGACAAGGATACCTATTGCTGTCCCTGCAACTTTCGCCGGATTGTCTCCGAACTACCGAATATGATCTATTACCGTTCGCCTTCCGGGATTCTTGTGAACCTCTATACAGCCTCGAAGGCAACAATTGCCTGGACACCTGATAATCCTGTACAAATCGAACAGGAAACGGACTACCCGAATTCCGGGAATATTCTGCTTCATATCAACCCCAAAACAGCGGCAAGATTCACTATACAGTTGAGAATCCCCCTCTGGTGTTCGGAGGCAACCATTTCAGTAAACGATCAACCGACAGCATTGCGCGCAGAGGGCGGAACGCTTCATTCCATTGACCGAGAATGGCAACCGGGAGATCGGGTAGTCCTCGAAATGGTTATGCCGTTCCGATGGGTCAAAGGCCGAAAGGCACAGGCCGGTCGGGCCGCCCTCATGCGCGGACCGATGGTATTCACGCTCAGCCGTGCACGTCACCCTGAGTTGGACAATGTGGATTTGCGCCTGCTTGTGGCGGATCTATCCTCACTGACCGGTCCGAAGCCGGACTCTACGGTTCGAGAAGGCGGACTTGCCTGCGAGCTCCACGCTTGGGGGCCGGGCGAATGGTATCCCTTTGCGAAACCTCAACTGACATTGACATTAACGGAATTCCCCGACCCGGATGGCGAACTGTGCTATTTCAAAATTGCTGATCCGAAGGACCCGATGCTTGAATCGGATGAGTTGTCCCAGACCGTATATTCACCATGACCGCATAATCGCGCTCAATAATCTCTATCATTCATGCGGATACTGAATTTGAAAAGGAAGACATTCTTATGGCAACACAAGGGATGAAAAATCTCGAAACACTCCATATCCGGAAAATCATGGACCGCATCCGCGAAATCCGGGAACGGTTCATTTACTCAAACAGGATCCCGGTGGAGGATGTCGCCATCGCGGAGACAATGGAACATTTGTCGATTCGCGATGCAAAACAACTCAAATATATTCACGTGAAGGACGGACATCAATGGGGCCGGAATTGGGGTACGGCCTGGTTCCGTCTTCGAATTCACATCCCAAAGGAATTTCGCGATGAATCCGTTAAACTTTTGTTTGATTTGGAGAAAAGCGAGTCCCTGATCTTCCGTGGAGATGTTCCGGTACAGGGATTGAGCTGGTCTCGTGAGGATTACTTGCTGACTGACCGGGCGCGGGGCGGTGAGGCAAACGAATTGTATGTGGAGGCGGGGGCGAACGCACGGCTGGGAGAGTTTCGTATTCGCACGATGCGGCAGCCCGAAATTGCGATTCTTAACCGTGAGGTCTGGGATGCCTACTGGGACCTGTCCGCCCTGGCCGATTTCATCGATCCCGACGTTCATTACAACTGGCTGAAGAAACCATACCCGATTCTGCCGGATACCGATTCAAGGAGAGCACGCATTATTTATGCTCTCAATCGGGCAGTCGATGTGTTCGACTATGGCCATCCCTCTCGCGAGGCCTTGTGTGAACAGGCAAAGGAGGTCAGGAGGATTCTCAAGTCGGTATACGCCTGTCATGCGCATGATTCCGCCCAGTGCTGTACCGCAATGGGGCACGCGCATATTGATGTCGCATGGCTCTGGCCGCTATCCGAAACCGTTCGTAAAACCGGCCGCACATTCGCGAACGTTCTGGAATTGATGGATCGTTATCCCGATTTTACATTTACACAAAGCCAGCCGCATCTATATGAATTTGCCCGGGATCGCTATCCGGCTTTGTATCGGCGAATTCGGGAGCGTGTAAAGGAAGGTCGTTGGATCCCGGTGGGATGCACATGGGTCGAGCCGGACTGTAATGTCACTGGAGGCGAAAGCCTGGTCCGGCAGATCCTTTTCGGAACACGCTTTTTCGAACAGGAATACGGTGTTCGATCCTCTGTTCTGTGGCTTCCGGATGTATTCGGATATCCCGCATCATTACCGCAGATTATGAAGCGGAGCGGTATTGATTATTTCTTTACCACTAAAATTTCTATCAGCCAATTTACACGATTTCCGTACCATTCCTTTTACTGGGAGGGCATCGACGGTAGTCAGGTCCTGGCGCATCTGCTGCCCAACGAGGAATACAGTTCCGAAATGGAGCCGTGGTTGATCCGCATGGGTGAAAACGACTATGCGGAAAAGGACCGCTGTCCGATTCAGATGCTCCTTTATGGTCGGGGAGATGGCGGCGGAGGCCCGTCACAGGATCACGTGGAGCGACTAAGCCGCTACCGAGATTTCGAAGGCCTGCCGAAAATCGAATCCGGGTCACCCGAAGACTTCTTCTGTCGCCTGGACCGGGAATCCGAAAATCTACCCAAATGGGTGGGTGAACTCTATTTGGAATTGCATCGAGGCACATACACCACGCAGGCCTATACAAAAAAGTGCAATCGCCAGACAGAGTTTCAACTTCGTGAGGCGGAGATCCTTTCTTCGATCAATATGCTATTCGGGGCCAAGTATGAACAGAAGCGGATAAACGATGCATGGAAAATTGTCCTGTTAAATCAATTCCATGACATTATTCCGGGCAGTTCGATTGACGAGGTGTACGTTGAATCAGACCGGCAGTATGCTGAGGTTCTCAAGGACGCCGGGGAGATTTCCGAGACGGCTTTCAACCGACTTGCGAAAAGGATCGACACGCGCGGGGATGGTCAGGCTGTTTTCTCTTTCAATACCCTTTCGTGGGATCGTGAGGACATCGTCTCGGTTCCGGCAGAGGGATTGCGAAAAGGAGCATCGTATATTGCTGTTGACTCGGATGGACAGGAGAATCCGGTACAGATCGGTGCGGACGGTATTGCGCGATTCGTGGGAAGGGTACCCTCTATCGGTTATAGTGTCTTCCATATTCGGAAGGGCCGAGTCGATCTTCCGGCCATACATGTTGATTCCCTCGGGATGGAGAATGAGTTCGTCCGAGTTTCCTTTGATCGTCAGGGGCGGATTCGGCGGATTTATGATAAGAGTAGCAAGCGGGACGTATTGCAGACCGGTGCGATGGGTAATCGGTTCATTCTATTTGAGGACAAGATGGCGAGCACCGGCGAGGCATGGGACATTGATATATTCTATAATGACAAGCCATTGGTGATTGACGGCGCATTTGAGAGTATTGAGATCGTTGAGCAGGGACCCATTCGCTCGGTAGCTCGAATCACGCGAACCATTAGCAGATCGCGAATTACTCAGGATGTTATCCTCAAGGCCAATTCCTCCCGGATCGACTTCGCAACGATGGTTGACTGGGGCAATGAGAAGGATGTCTTATTAAAGGTAGCCTTTCCCGTGAATGTCCGTTCGGAGAAGGCGCGCTACGAGATTCAATTCGGCAGCATCGAGCGTCCGACGCACTGGAACACCCCGCAGGATTTTGCGCGCTTTGAAGTACCCGCGCAGAAGTGGGCGGATCTTTCCGAGGGGAATTACGGTGTAGCTCTTCTTAATGACTGCAAGTACGGATACGACATCAAAGACAATATAATGAGGCTGACGCTGTTGCGTGCGCCAAAAGTTCCGGGAAAGACGGCGGATGTCAATAAGAAGCATACATTCACGTATTCCCTGTTTCCCCACGCGGGCGATTTCAGCGCCGATGTAGTGAAGGAAGCGTACGAGCTCAACGTGCCGATTCGAACAATGAAAGTCAACAATTCGGCGGGGGATCTGCCGCCGAAAATGGGATGGCTGTCGATCGGCGGCTCGAATGTCGTGATCGATACGGTCAAGAAGGCGGAAGACGATTCCGGGATTATTGTTCGCCTTTACGAGGCGCATGGCTGGCGTGGAAGACATATTCTCGAAACGTCATTGCCCGTCAGGCACGCTTTCGAAACCGATCTAATGGAAAATACAATCGAAGAGATGAGACTCAAGAACGGCAAGATCACCATGGATATCAAACCATTTGAAATTCGGACTCTTAAGTTGGTGCCGTAACTCGGGGAGCAGAAAATCGAAATTTGGGATTTTGCAGATTTCTCTATCCAAATTGTCGATTTGGAGATACCATGGCTGCTTGAATTTCAGTCGAGGCAGTGATCGAAAAATGTCGGACTGACGGACGTCACGTCTCCGTGAGGAAATGGAACGAATGAAGGCTCTGATTACGGGAATTACGGGGCAGGATGGGGCCTACCTGGCCAGGTTCCTGCTCGGGAAGGGTTACGAAGTGTTCGGATTGTATCGCCGGACCTCCACACCGAATTTCTGGCGTCTTCTGAACTTGGGCATCTTCGACAAGATTCGCCTGATTCCGGGCGACATGACGGATATCGCATCTCTCAGCAACGCCGTGATCGAATGCGAGCCGGATGAGATTTACAACCTCGCCGCGCAGAGCTTTGTCGGGACATCGTTTGAGGAACCATTGGCTACCGCGCAGGTTGACGGTCTTGGAGTCGCGTCCCTGCTGACTTCTATCAAGCAGATCAATCCCCGAATCCGCCTGTATCATGCCTCTACCTCGGAACTGTATGGGATCAGCGAGTCGAAAGCGAAAGTTCTGCTGAACGAGCAAAGCAGTTTCTGGCCTGCATCTCCGTACGCCGCGGCGAAATTGTACGCGTTTCACCAGGTTCGAATCTACCGGGAAGCCTATGGGATCTTCGCGGTGAACGGAATTCTATTCAATCATGAATCTCCGTTGCGCGGACTGGAGTTCGTGACCCGCAAGATTTCGAATGGCGTGGCGCGCATTAAGGTCGGATTAGCAGAGACGTTGGAGTTAGGCAACCTGGATGCCGAACGAGACTGGGGGTATGCACCGGAGTACGTCGAGGCGATGTGGTTGATGCTGCAACAGGATAAGCCCGACGATTTCGTGATTGCCACCGGTGAGAGTCATTCGGTAAAGGAGTTTGTTGAACAGACTTGCGGGCACCTCGGATTGGATTGGCAGGAAGTGGTAGTCGTGCGTGAGCGTTTCAAACGTCCCCTGGATGTGCCGTGCTTGCGAGGCGATGCAAGTAGGGCCGGACAGAAACTGGGATGGTCGCCAAAGATCCATTTCAGGGAATTAGCCGAATTGATGGTAGAGGAAGATTTGAAGCGGTGGAACAGTTATTTGGAAGGACAGCTCTTCCCCTGGGATGCAATTAACGACCAGCTTCTCTACCAGGGACATAGCGCTTTGCTACAGCCACCGTCCGAATAACGAGGGTCGTGCGGATCGTTGCCCATTGAATGCCGGAGGGAGGAAGATGCGGTCACATTCATGCCACGAGTTCCCATCGTTTGCGGAGAACCGTTGAGACGGAGGATTGTAGACGACTGTGGTCAGGAAATGTAGAATTGACGGCGGAGAATTAGTCGAGGTGTTCGATCTCGGCAACTTGTACGTTTCGGATTTTGTCGACCTCCCCAACCAGGGCGAGCGCTCGCCGTTGCGACTTGGCCTGTGCCGGGACTGCGGCCTCGTGCAGCTATACGATTCCTATCCCCCGACGAAAATGTATGAGAATTACTGGTACCTGTCGGGAGTCAATGAATCCATGCGAGCGGCACTCGCGGATATTACGTCATGCGCCCAGCGATTCGTCCGCCTGAAACGTGGGGATGTTGTGCTGGATATTGGCGCGAACGACGGTACCCTGCTGAAGACCTATCCCGATGACTGCATCAAAGTTGGCGTTGATCCTGCAAAATCCCTCGCTCACTTACTCTCACAGGTAGCAAATTACGTTGTCTCGGACTTTTTCACGGCGGATGCCTTTCTGAAATTATCTCTTCCACCGGCAAAAGTAATCACTTCCATCGCCATGTTCTATGATCTGGATGATCCGATTCGGTTTGCCCGGGATATCCGGGGCTGCCTGGCGAGAGATGGAGTATGGGTGTGCCAACTCAGCTACACCCCCTTCATGCTGCGACTGAATGCATTCGACAATATCTGTTCGGAACATGTTACTTACTACACGCTAGCCACTTTCATGAGAGTCACAAACGAAGTGGGACTGCGGATCGTCGATGTCGAACTGAACAATGTAAACGCCGGATCCTTTCGAGTATACTGTATGAGGGAAGATGCCGAATACCAGGATTTCAATTGCAACTACGATATTGGGAATTTCCGTACTGAAAGTCTGCTGATGACCGAGGAGAGAATGCGCCTCCGTGATCCCTCCGTATACAAAGAATTTGAGAAGAGGGTTCATTCTTTGCGCGAGGAAACAGTGACCTTGCTGAGAGACCTGAACAAACAGGGGAAGACTGTTGCCGGGTACGGGGCCAGCACGAAGGGAAATACGCTATTGCAGTATTACGGAATCGGGCCGGACCTCCTTCCGTATATCGCGGAACGTTCTCCCGCCAAATTCGGCAAATACACCGTGGGATCTTATATTCCCATCGTTTCGGAAAGGGAGATGCGTTCGCGAAAACCGGATTATCTCTTTGTGCTCCCCTATCATTTCATTGACGGGATTCTGGAGAGGGAGAGATTATTTATAGAATCCGGCGGAAAATTCATCGTACCACTTCCGCGACTGCGGATTATCGGTTGAGGAATCGTTCACAAGATGAGCAAGAGAGCCTTTATCACCGGTGTCGCGGGTCAGGACGGCAGCTATCTAGCCAAACTCTTGCTGAACAACGGCTATGAGGTGCTCGGCACCGATCTGCCGCATACATGCGAACATCCCTGGCGACATGAGGAATTGGGAATACGAGATCGCATTCGCTGGATCGCTATGGATTTGAGTCATGTCGAGAGCATCCGATCTGTACTGCATGACTGCAAACCGGACGAGATCTACAACTTCGCCGGGCAGAGTTTTGTCGGTGGCGGAATGGAAGATTCCCTCCATACCGCCGATTCCACGGCCATGAGTGTTGTGCGATTGCTGGAGGCGATTCGGTGGGAATGCCCCGATGTTCGCTTTTTTCAGGCGTCCTCCTCCGAGATGTTTGGAGACGGAACAATTAGTCCGCAAAATGAAGAGACTCCATTCGCACCACGTGGCTCGTATGGTATCTCCAAGATGTTCGCACATTGCATGACGGTTCATTATCGGACAGCGTTCAATCTTCACGCCAGCTGCGGAATTCTATTCAATCACGAGTCCCCGTTGCGCGCCATTCATTTTCTTACACGCAAGGTGACAGCAACTCTCGCAAGAATTCAGTGTGGATCACAGGAAACATTAGAGGTTGGGCGGTTGGACGCGCGACGGGATTGGGGATATGCCGGGGATTATGTCCAGGGAATTTGGCGGATGATACAGGAATCCGAACCAGGGGATTACGTTCTCGCGACCGGGGAGACGCATACGGTCCGTTCATTTGTCGAGACGGCCGCCCAGGCCGCCGGGATGGAAATTGCCTGGGATGGTACCGGAATGAATGAAATTGGGATCGACCGAAGGAGCGGCAGAATTCTTGTGAGAATCAATCCCGATTACTGGCGTCCCCCGGAAAAGATCGTCCTTCAGGGCTATGTCTCGAAGGCGGAACGGACGCTCTCTTGGAGGCCTGGTGTAGCATTCGAGGAATGGGTCCGAAGAATGGTCGAAACCGATTTGAACCGTGTGAAAAGCGGCGCGATATTGAAGTAGTTTTCGATACGACGGTACGCGTCATGGAATTGTATCGCGTAGAAGAGGAATCGAGCAATATGGAATTGCAGCGAACACTGGTGTTCATTCCGACCTACAACGAACGTGAACATGTAGAGAAGATTTGCGAAGGAATACAGGACCTCAACCTGGGCTGCGATATCCTTTTTATTGACGATCATTCCCCGGACGGAACGGGAGATTTGCTCGAACAACTGAGTTCTCGTTATGGGAACGTTACCGTTAAGCATCGCTTTGGAAAATTGGGAATCGGAAGCGCGCATCTGGACGGAATCGCGTACGCTTACGATCACGAGTACGAGATTCTGATCACAATGGATTGTGATTTCACGCATTCTCCGGAGGATATCCCCCGTTTTCTTGCATCGTCCGAGGACTGCGATTTAGTTGTCGGTTCCCGGTTCCTTCAGGCGGGAAGTCTTGCGGACTGGAATCTCTACCGTCGCGGATTGACGATTCTCGGTCATTTTCTGACTCGCAGATTGTTGGAACTTCCGGGAGACGCGAGCGGTGCCTTCCGGCTGTATCGCTTGAACCGTATACCCCGAAGTGTCTTTGATTTAGTTACGTCGCGGGGGTACTCATTCTTTTTTGAAACGATGTTTCTCCTGAAAGCAAATGGGGCCTCTATCGGAGAGGTGCCCATCATTTTGCCGAGACGAACGTACGGCCATTCGAAAATGACTCTTCACGAGGTCCTGCACAGCGCCTCATACATATTTCAACTATCGCTGATGAGTTATGCAACACCGGAACGATTCCTGTGCAGGCGAGTTTCCGTTCAACTGAATCCGTCTTTGGTCGATCCGCAGAATTGGGACGCTTACTGGGACGGCCATACGGAAAGTAGTGTCTCCGTTTATACGATCATCGCCGGTTTCTATCGACGGCTGGTGATTAAGCGTAACCTCCATCGCTTCATCAGAGACACCTTTCCTTCCGGTTCCCGGCTGCTTCATGCAGGTTGCGGAAGCGGGCAGGTCGATGGGAATCTCCATCGGGATATGAGAATAACTGCCGTAGATATCTCGCCCAAGGCGCTGGATCTCTATTCACGAAATAATCCCGATGCTAGTCGAATTCAACACGCGAGCTTGTTCGATCTGCCCTTCCCGGACTCGACCTTCGATGGGATCTACAACTTGGGAGTAATGGAGCATTTCACATCCAATGAGGTCTCCCGAATCTTCCAGGAATGTCATCGCGTGTTGAAACCCTCCGGGAAGATCTTGCTTTTCTGGCCCCACAGGCGAGCGAGTAGCGTTCTAGTGCTCAAATTCGTTCACTTCTTCTTGCATAAGATTCTGAATCGCAACACAAAACTCCATCCGGATGAGATCTCATTGCTTTCTTCAAGAGCGGAAGCGGATCGTATCCTTCAAGAAGCCGGGCTTGTACTCTTTGACTATCACTTCGGAATCCGCGACTTGTTTGTTCAGGCAGTACTGATTGCCGGGAGACCCGACTCAAATGCTCAATCCTCATTGATTCACTCCGGCGATCCATCAGAAAGGAACGGCGATGCCTGATAGCAAGCATCCCATGAAATCCAATTCCAATTCGATGAGGGAAGACTGGCGATTTCTCCTTTTCCTGTGCCTGTTCATTAGCATAATCTGTATTCTTTACTGGTCTATAATCGGGTGGGACAGCATGGACACAAACATGTCGCGCCTGGATACGGTGAATACGTTGTTGGAGACAAAAGAGTTTCAGAGCAGCTATGCCTTTCTGACAGTAATGTATTATGCGGCCTGGGCATGGATCTTCGGGACAAGCCCGGTGGTGTTCAAAATCAGCCTGCTTGTTGTTTACTGCGTCGCAGGAATTGTGATCTATTTCGCAGCCAAGGGGATGTTTCATGATCGGTGGGCAGGTCGAATCGCAAGCGTTGTACTGGCCTCTTCGCCGCTTCTTTATCAGCAAACACTAACGGTGGGATATGAATTGCTGAGCGCGTGTGCTGTATCGCTGATCCTGTTGACAGCCGTTCGGGCTTCACGGGAGCAGACTCTTCTTTCCGCCGGAACTGTCGGACTTATTGCCGGACTGGCCGCGCTCGTTAAATCCGCAATTGGGTTCGTCGGATTCATGCTCATTCCCTATTTCGTCCTTCTCCGCTTTTTTGACAAAGGTCAGGGAAATATTTGGAAACGGTGCATTGTTACGATGACGCTGTTCGCCGTTCCACTCGCATTGTGGATGACACGGAACAGAATCGAGTATGGCTACTTTGCCATGGGGGATCCGGCCTATTCCGGGTACACTTTATTCTATGGAAATAATCCGTGGGCAACGAAGGGATTCGGAATGGTCTATACCCCGGAGGCCAGGGCTTATGAGCAGGCCATTCGCGATAGTGTCCCTCCGGGCGACAGTATTGCGCTGGGGAATGCCTTCCGAGAGGATGTTAAGAAAACCATCCGTTCCGATCCATTTTTCTGGCTGGTGGGAATGGGAATCAAGAAAATATGGTGCGGTCTTAAGTTCTATTCCCGCGAGGAGATTCTCCACTGGGGACCTCTAATGGGGCTGGCCTTGTTCGGCCTGTGGGTCCTGCCGAGATGGGGAAAGCACACGCTGATTGTGCATTTGATATTTCTTTATTACCTCATGATGACATACATCTTTTTCGGTTTCTCGCGATTTCGAGTGGCGTACATTCCAGTACTGGTTCTGGCGGCAACATCAGCGGTCCTGTGGGTTTCCGCTCGATTGGATCGGAGACGGTTAATGATCGCCGTGGCAGCCTATGCGTCGATCTTTATCGTGGCTTATGCCTTTGCGAAACCGCTGCGTGAACTGTGGCACTTTTTCATTCCGCAGCTGCGGATGTAATTTCATCCGTTCGGCGCCGCCTCGTGTGACAGCGTCGCGATCTCCTCGCCCGTTAATACCCGCCCATACAGGCGCACATTTCGAATGATCCCATTAAAATAATCGTGTGGCCCGAATCCGATGCGGAGGGGCTGTTCATTGCCCAGGTCGAATCCGTTTGATGAGAATTGCGCGGATTGCGCGACCTGCTCCCGGTCAACAAAAACTTTTAGAATTCCGTTATCGCGGATCGCAATAAGATGTCTCCAACCGGATTTGAGTTCGTCGTCATGGGAAATGCATTTCCCGGTTTCGAGTCTGTAAACATGCCCGGAAGGGAGCGTTCCGCAGAAAAGGGAGCCGCGATAAACCGCCATGCTCCAGACACGTCGATATTTAACATCCGGCGTCTTGTCCAGTTGACCGGTGCAAGTCCATTTCAGATTGCCGTCATAACGATAGACTTGGGCAAGCGGGAGCGTCCCGGCATACATCTTGCCATTGTACATCATCAGTCCCATTACTTCTAATTCCTCGCCTAGTCGCCCGCAACCGCTCCATAATTGCCCCCCAGCGTACCGAAATGCGGTCCCCCCGGGCCATGTTCCCACATGAAGGTTTCCCGCGTGGACAGCGAATGAATAGGTCTGGGTCGTATTAAGCGATGTTCCGCAGTCTGCCCAGGTGGTATTCCCATCATAGCGATACACACCACCGAAGTTGACATCGTATCCTGTACCGTAAAGATTCTCTCGAAACGCTGTCAGCGCAACTACCCGTCCGCCGCTGTGACCGCAGAATTTCCAATCGTTGCCGCCTTCGTAGCGGTACACACCGGGGGGAGCGTACATGCTGGAGGCGTACAGTTGTCCCCGGTACACGGCCAGGCCGAAAATCGCTTCTGGAATAGGAAGATTGCCGACTTCTACCCAGTTCTTGTCGCCCAGATATCGAAACACCTTCCCGCCTGGAATCTCGTTAGGGGAATCCCCGATTGCCGATCCTGAAGAGCGATAATGCCCGACGGCGGCGTACAGATTACCCTCAAACACCGAGAGCGAGGTCACGGCGTTACATGGATGGGGGCTGCCGCAGTCGATCCAATCGCTGTTTCCTCCGTAACGGTACACATGTCCCGCGCCTTCCTTTTCCATCTCAAAAGTTCCCGCGTACAGGTCGCCCTTGTAGACAGCCAGTGCCCAAACCATTCGGTTGTTGCCGGGCCGCCCACAGTCGCTCCAGGCCGGTTCCGTGCCGTCGTCGATTCCGAAAAAGAGATTCCGGCAATTCGAGTATGAGGAGGGCGTCCCCTGGAAATTCTGTAGATACAGATTCCAGCCTTTCCGTTTCTGGGGATCGTATTGATTGACAATATCGCCCAGCGTATCATTGACTACCTCCGACGTCTTTACCCACGCGGATACGGAAAAATCGCGTGTTCCAAGATTGAGGGAAGGTTTAGGCGGCACTTCGATGTGATAGGCGCGTTCTTTTGAGGGCAGAATGAACACCTTGGAGGGATCGGCCTCAATCCGAACGCCATGATTCTCCTGCCCGGATGTGTCTTGATAATCACCATCGAGTTTCCAAAAGCCTAGAAGATCAGATTCGAGATTCATGGCGTATACCTTTCGTTTACGAAGAGTATCTTCCTCACCCCCGCTATTGCTATTCCGGCGTAGGGGCGGATGGGTGTCCGCCCTTGTTGCTGCACAAACAATTCTCCCTATTTGTCATTGTCTTTTTCAATCTTTAGTACGGAAACACAACGAGGCGGAAGCGTAAATGAAACCTTCGTTCTTGCACCAACAATCTCAACCTTCCCGGAATAGGGAGTATCGCCGCCCTGGATCGAATAGACATAACTGCCCGCATCAAACAAGTACA
>JAKPYU010000788.1 GCA_029568995.1 Candidatus Omnitrophota bacterium
CAGTAATTCTTCGAGCCGCCACGCGCGTTCCTCGAAAATCCACCGATTCGAGGGCCGCGATCCATCCCAGGAACTCTGCCGTGATGGATCTTCATCGTACTCCCGATACGCGGACCGGATGCGCTCCAGGTCCCTGGAGAATTGTGCCATCAGGTTTGTTCTTCCCTTCGGCTGTAGGTTGCCCGCGCGCGGCCCAGAAGCGCCGATAGAACTCCTACTGCAAATCCCGCGTTGGCCACGCAAAATCCGGTCGGCGCTCCCAACGGCCCTGGCGCAAGGGTTGGGAAATACAATCCCACCAATGCCCAGGCATACAGCGCCACCTGGACCAGGCAGGCCGAACGCAGCAGAACATTCTCCCAACCGAGAACGGAACCGAGCAGGACTCCCATCAGGAAAAACGGGGTCAGCCAGCGCAGGAACTTGTGCGACACCAGGCACCACCATAGCCAGGCATATTCCCGCAGTGGACATTCCCGCAGGCGTCGCCACGTGCCGATCCAGTTCCGGGAGGTCATGCGCACACGGGACCGGAATTCCGCGCGCGGCTGCACGAACATGAATTCCTCCACAACCGCATCTCCGCAATGGACCACACGCTTTCCTTGTGTGACCACATCAATCGGCGTAATAAAATCGACATCATCCGTGGGCGATGGCAGCGGACGATAGATCTCCCGCCGCACAGCCATGCAGGCCCCGCTGGCCACCGCCAGCATCCCGGCGTCGCTTGAATACCGACGAAGCAGGTACTCGAAGGTCCAATAGAATCCACGAGATCGCCCCAGCGAGGTTGATTCCCGGTTCAGGAAAAAGAGTTCGCCTGTTGTGCAGCCGACTTCCGGGTCCGCGAAAGGCGCTGTGATATTCCGAAGAAAATCGCGGGTGAACCGGCTTTCGGCGTCACTGAAAATGAGAATCTCGTTTTGCGCCGCTGCCGCCGCATCGTTGTGGACTGTCGCCCGGCCCCGGTTCTCCCGAAAGTCCAGGACCCGCACATGCGGATCGTTCACCGCCTGCGCCCGTTCCACCGTCCGGTCTGTCGAACCGTCCGAGGCTATCAGGATCTCGACTTTCTCCGATGGGTAATCACTTGAGAGAATGTTCGCGATACGGGTTGCGACAGCCTCTTCCTCGTTGTACGCCGCAATAATTACGGACACACTCGGCGGCTCGGTCGATGCCCGCACCGGTCCCGCATTCCGAGATCTCCCCAGCATTCTCAGAATCAGGGGATATCCCAGGTAGGTGTAAACAACAAGCGCCAGAGACAACAGAAATAAAGTCATGGATACAGCGATCAATGCGATTCTTCCTGTTTGAACATCGCCGAAATCCTAACATGACCTTCCACACGATCCTACTCCAAACCCTCTTCATACGTCCCATCGGTCCTATTCGACTCATTCTTTCTCTCTTCAATCCGCAATCCCCACTCCGCACTCCGCACTCCCCAATCCCCAATCCGCAATCCGCACTCCGCAATCCCCAATCCGCAATCCGCAATCCCCAATCCGCAATCCCCAATCCCCAATCCGCAATCCCCAATCCCCAATCCCCAATCCGCAATCCACAATCCCCAATCCCCAATCCGCAATCCACAATCCCCAATCCGCAATCCCCAATCCCCAATCCGCAATCCGCACTCCGCAATCCCCAATCCCCAATCCGCAATCCACAATCCCCAATCCGCAATCCCCAATCCGCAATCCCCAATCCGCAATCCCCAATCCGCAATCGAATTGCTTACTCCTCCTCTTCCGCCACTTCGCGACTCGTCACCGTGGGCAGGCTGAGGGATTCGCGGAGTTTGGCGGCGATTTCTTCGGCGATCTGGGGGTTCTCTTTCAGAAAAACCTTCGAGTTCTCCCGCCCCTGGCCCACACGAATGTCGCCATAGGTGTACCATGCGCCGCTCTTCGCCAGGACCTTGCCCTCCACGCCCAGATCGACCAGCTCGCCCATCCGCGAGATTCCTTCACCATAGACGATATCGAATTCCACCTCCTTGAACGGCGGAGAAACCTTGTTTTTCACTACGCGCACCCGTGTCCGGTTCCCGATAGACTCACCCTTCTCTTTGACCGCGCCGATTCGACGGATATCCAGCCGCACCGAAGAATAGAATTTCAGCGCACGACCGCCGGTGGTGGTTTCGGGATTTCCAAACATGACACCGATTTTCTCCCGGATCTGGTTGATAAAGACCGCGCAGGTCATGGATTTCGAGAGCACTCCGGTCAGTTTCCGCAAAGCTTTCGACATGAGTCGGGCCTGCACACCCACGGAGGAATCGCCCATCTCGCCCTCGATTTCCGACCGGGGGACCAGCGCCGCCACCGAGTCGATCACAATCACATCCAGCGCGCCGCTTCGGACCAGCATCTCCACAATATCCAGCGCCTGCTCGCCGGTATCCGGCTGGCTCACCAGCAGCTCGTCGATATTCACCCCCAATTTCCCCGCGTACTCGACGTCGATCGCATGTTCCGCATCAATGAACGCCGCCGCGCCGCCGAGCTTCTGGGTCTCGGCGATGAGGTGTAATGCCAGAGTGGTCTTGCCGGAAGACTCCGGTCCGAAAATCTCGATGACACGCCCCCGTGGGACGCCTCCCACTCCCAGGGCGCAATCCAGCGCAATCGATCCCGTCGGAATCACCGGGATTTTGCCACGGGGCGCTTCTCCCATCTTCATGATGGAGCCTTTGCCAAACTGTTTCTCAATCTGCGAAATAGCACTGTCGATGGCCCGTTGTTTCTCTTTTCCGCTGAGTGTCATGGGTCCCCTCGTGTTCCGGCGGATCTCCCGCCAAATCTGGACTTCACGCGATGATAAACATTTGAGCAGTAAACGTCAAGCCCCCGTAGCACCCAATCGAATGAAAATGACAGATTTTGTTGAATTTCGAATCAGGGGGGATTGAAAGACACCGAAACTTGTGCTATAGGTCTTGGTGTATTGTGGTATTCTTGTCATTTTTTGTGGCTGAAGGAGCCTGGACCGAGTCTGTGCGGTCAAAGTGAGCTATTGACACGGGGGAATAAGCGGGATGGTGGGAAATACAGACAAAGCAGGTAGGATAGATGCGCAACTTTCTCTCCTTCATTTTTTCGTTGTTTGCTCGCCGCCGTCAAAAACAGCGATACATATTGCCCCAGCGGAATAGACCTGTCGGGTGGGAATTGCCGACCACTTCCCGCGAGCGACGCATTTACTCCCCGCTGGAACGCTGAAACAGGCGACCCCCTGTGGGAAGTCGCCTGCTGTTTTTGTCGATGGGTGATTGAATCCGACACATCTTTGTCGGAACATATCTTACCGTGTGTCTTTCCTCACTGGAACGCATCCAGAAATCCCTGAATAAACGTTTTGAATTCCGGTTCTTCCTTCATCTGCTTCTCAATTTTCCGGCAGGCGAACAGGACCGTTGTATGATCCTTGTTGCCGAAGAACACGCCGATCTCCGGCAGGGAGTGCGCAGTCAATACCCGTGACAGGTACATGGCGATCTGACGGGGGACGACAATTGACCGGGACCGACTGCGTCCCCGAATGTCCGATGCCTTTACCCGAAAATGCTCCGCCACGTGCTTCTGGATCTTGTCGATGGAGATTTCCCGATCCTGCCGGTTGTAGAGGTCTCCGAGAATCTGCCGTGCGATTTCAGGGGTGATTTTCGTCCCGCTGAATTTGGCGTGCGCGCCGAGGCGAATCAGGGCGGATTCCAGTTCGCGAATCGAGCTGGTGATTCCTCCGGCGACAAGTTCCAGGACTTCGCCCGGCAGCTGGATATTTTCTTTTTCCGCCTTCCGGCTCAGAATCGCCAGGCGGGTTTCATAGTCCGGTGAGGAGATCTCGGTGATCAGGCCCCATTCGAACCGGGATCGAAGACGTTCCTCCAGTTTTTGAATGTCCCTGGGCGGCTTGTCGCTGGAGATGACAATCTGCTTGTGATTGTTATGCAGCTCGTTAAATGTGTGGAAAAACTCTTCCTGGGTTCCCTCTTTGCCCGCCAGAAAATGGATGTCGTCAATCAGCAAAACATCCACTCCCCGAAAACGGGCCTGGAACTGGTATCGCTCGTTTCGCTTAATGGACTCGACATACTCCGTGAGAAAACGGTTCGCCGAGATGTATATGAACCGCAGATTCGAGTGATATTCGGCGATGTAGTGCCCCATCGCCTGCATCAGGTGAGTTTTTCCAAGCCCCACCCCACCGTAAATGAACAGCGGATTGTACGAGTCCGACGGTGCCCGCGCCACGGAAAGAGCGGCGGCGTGGGCCACCTTGTTGTCCATCCCGACCACGAAGTTCTCAAACCGGTAGTTTCCGTGCAACACCTGGTAAGAGGAGATCGGAGGAAGATCCTCGCCCTCTTCCGTGCCATTGTCGGAAATCGGTGTCGCTTTCACGGGTTCCTGAACCGGAACCATGTGATTCTCAACCGGAATCAACTGTACCTGGATGTCCTGCCCCAAAACCCGCCCGAAAGCGAGGTTCAACAGGGGACCGTACGACCGCTCGATCCAGCCTTTCCGAAAACTGCCCGGTACTTCCAGCTGCACCGTCTCCTCATCGCACGATACCACGCGAACTCCCTCAAACCAGGTATCGAATTCGTCCTGTAAAACCTGCTCCGATAGAATGTGACAGACCTGCTCCCAAGTATCCTTGGGCATTTCTCTCGTGACAATTGAACTTGGTTTCATTCCCGTTTGTCTCCCGCCGCGCAAATAAAGCCTTCTTGCCCGATCTCACTTCCGTTCTTTGATGCAGACCTGCATCGCCGATCCTGATTCGCCGTGGATTACGGTTTCCCGTTATCCGGACATTGACTGATTTCCTTCCACGGATGAGAAGGGATAAGGAAAGGGGATTTCAATCCGAACAGCAAGCGTCCCTTCCCCCGTGGAGAGATAAAAAGATGACGCCACGTCTTTCTCCTTCCCGACCCGAACATGAAAATGAGAGAGATCTTCTCTCAGATTCAGATCCCGGTCCTGCGACAAAAACGGTGTGTCACGAGTGGCAACATCAACGGCAAACAGTTATACACAGGTTTCTCACAACCTTGTGAATAAAGTCGTAAGGTCGGATAGCGCCATAATGAATACCAGAGGATGATGAACCGCGCAACCGTTTGTCAAGCATTTTTTTTCGATTGATCGCTCTCTTTCCCGTAACCCGCTAAGACCAGACCTTTTAGGACTATCAACTATTTATTCATACGTATATCTCACAGTGGGTGAACCGCCCTGTTTTTTGTCTGCTCCTTCCATCCTAATTTGTTGCTTCATCGGTATTTAAGGAGGTTCAAAATGGGATTTGCCCAGAAAATGAAGGTTTTGTGCAAGAGGTCGGAAAAGAGGCCGGGTGAGGTGGAAGCAGCGGACGAAGTGCGTGGGGTGGGTGAAGTGAACGAAGCGCAGAGAACAAAAAACAAGAAAGCATTTTTCATGCCCGATACCGTTTTCAGAGTCTGTGCATAATGGTAACGTGTCGTTCAATCATGCAACCGAAAATGTTTGATGGTTATCCACAGGGGAAGACCAGCCGTCATATCCTGACGGCGGCGTTGTTCATCCTCCTGGGGATGTTGCTGTTGCGTCTGGCCGGTCGGTCCTGGGCACCCGTATGGCTTCCCCTGGAGACCTACCGTGTGCTCGTTCCCGCGACCCTGCTGGTTGTTGTAGGGAGGCTATTGGCAACCGATCACTTGCAGATATCTCGAACATTCTCGAACCGAGCACTGTTCGCTGTTGTGTTTGCGGTAAGCCTCCTGTTCTTTCAGCCGCATATCGACTCCGATGGCGATTATTTCTATGGGTATCTTCGATCCCTCTTGTGGGATGGAGATCTGAACCTATCGAATGAAGCCGCATGGTATTCCACCGGCTGGATGCATCTCAACCGGGGATATGAGCAGGTCAATCCGACAACCGGATATGTTTACAGTGGCGCAACCATCGGTGCGGCGTTGTTCTGGTTTCCGTTCATCATTGTTGCACATCCGGTGGCTCTTCTGCTTCAGGCGGTCGGGTATCCCGTTGCGGCGGATGGTTATGACCTTGTGTATCGCCTCGCCGTGAGCCTGGGAACGTGGACCTACATGGTTGCGGGATTGTGGCTTTGTGTTCGTCTGATGCAAACCTGGTTTCCCCCTGCGGTCGCTCTTGTCGCGGTCTTGGGGATGTATCTCGCCAGTCCGCAGCTCTGCTATGGATTTCATTCCGGTTCCTTTTCCCATGGAATCTCGTTCTTCCTGATGACAGTTTTCTTCTATCTCTGGGTACGGAGACGAAAGAACTCCCAGATCCGGGATGCCGCTCTCCTGGGATCGGTCCTGGGATTGGCCTGCCTGGTTCGACCGCAGAATGCGCTGTGGTTGGCGATTCCTGTCCTGGACGGTGTTCTTCGAAACGGGATTTCGCAGGACTGGAAGCGTAAGGTTCCGCATCTGTTCGCATTCGGTGTTTTTCTGGTTCTGGCGTTTCTTCCGCAACTGGTGTTGTGGGAAGTGGAACGCGGAGGGATTTTTTCGTTTCCGCAGGGATCGAAGTTCGTGGACCCGGAGCGCTGGGGACAGCTGCGCGTTCTGTTCGATCCGTTGCACGGTCTGTTCATCTGGCATCCGCTGCATCTGGTGGCGCTGATCGGCCTGATCGGATTCATGCGCAAAGAACGAGCATTGGGCGCGTTGTTTCTCCTGGGGATTCTCCTTCAGATCTGGATCAACGGATCGGTGGAGGCCTGGCACGCGGGTGGGGCATTCGGGCAGCGGCGATTTGAGAGCGCGTTGCCCCTCTTCATGGTCGGACTGGCGTTTCTTGTGCAATGGACCTGTGTGGAACGTCCCCTGTGGGCTTTGACGGTTACCGCCCTCTCCTGTGCGGTTGTCTGGAATTTCCTGTTGTTGGCGCAGGTGCTGGAGGGGCCTCTGTATTACAGCCAGGGGATCGATTTCGGCACGATCTGGTCTCAGCAGAGTTCGGTCGCCCCGGAGCGCCTGGAGATCTGGGTGAGTCGTTCCCCCCTGGTGCGATGGATGGTGCTCGGCATTGGCGAAGGACGTTTGGATTATGTGCTCGCATGGCTGACGCTGGCGGCCATGATCACTCTGTTGTTTCTGCTCACGCGCCGGTTTGCGCCTGCGCTCCTGGCTCTCTTGCTGCAAAGGAAAAGAACCGCCTGGATTCTCGCGTGCGTGATCCCGCTATTCTTGACAGCTGTAATTCTATTTACGGATGCCGCTGCGTCACGTGTTCCGGTTGCCATGCTCATTCATGAAGGAGGCCTTGTCACACGTGAGATGGCTTTGCGCTCGCCGGAGAAGTACCAGGGAGGCTGTGCCTCCTTTCGGCTGGGACCCGGTGAAAGCGTGCCGTTCCCGCTCAATCCCCCGGTGAATGCCAGGACCCTGATGCTGGTCGGGGGGCAATCGGTGGACAGTGTACCGTGCGATCAGCCGCTCTTGCGGATCGGAACGGGTTCATCGGAGATTGACATTCCGGCGCGGTCGTTCCCGCCGCAGATTCCCGCCTCGGTTTCTCTTTCACACCCACCGTCAACCGCGTCCGTGGTTCGGACCTCATTCCCCGGATGGGGAGGCATTTCACCTCAATACTCATACGCCTGCCGGATTCCTCTTGGCGCATCCCAGACCCTGACCGAACTCCGTTTCCAAAACCTGTCCGATCGGGTGACGCTCGCCATTGATGGCATTGCATTTCTGCCCGGGTTATCGCAGGAATCAGAGAGCGCTGCTTTGCGCATCCCCGGTCCGCAGGAACAGACATCTGTTTCCATCCGGGAACTTGCCAATGCGGACTATCGCCACAATCCGTTCAGCGTACACGACCGATCTGCCCTCAATTTCTATCCTCTTTTGAGCGGCGGAGTTTATGAGAGCGGGGGTGTCTGTTTCCGGATTGCTCCGAGTGTGGATGAGACGGAACGCTGGTCCGTTCTGGGAATCGTGCATAAGACCGACACATTTACCTTGCCGGTCGTCTCGGCTCGGTACGACGGCATCTCACTGGCATGGGCCGCGTGGGGAACCTGCAAGCGCGGCGGTTACCGAATGCCATCCGAACAGGTGGCGATTGTGCACCTGGAGTATGCCGACGGGCAGCAGGAGGAACAGGAAGTCCGGAGTCACCGCGATATCTTCGACTGGCGGGACCGATTTGTTCCTCACGACAGACTGGTATACGAGGAAGCGCTGTATCAGAAAATCTGTCGGACCGATTTCCCACTGACCCGACCGGACGTTCCACTCAAGGCCATTCATATCGAGGCCTGTTGGACAACGGATGGAATCGGGTTGGCGTTGTTTGCTGTCACCGCGTGGCGCAATCCTGGTGATTGAATAATGCCGTGGTATCCTAACGCGACCGTTGTTTCAGGAGGTTCCTCCATGCCGCCTTTGGTTCATTTCATACCCGTTCATCCGCAGGATCTTGAATCCACCATCGAAGAGAAAATCGGCGCGCTCTTTGAAGCGGCGGGCCTGATTGACATCATCCAAAGTAAGGACCTGGTCGGTCTCAAAGTGCATTTCGGCGAAGAGGGAAACGAGACCTTTATTCGTCCATCCCGCTTGTGCCGTATGATCGAGCAACTCAACAAGGCGGGAGCCAAACCGTTCTTCACCGACACAAATACGCTGTATGTCGGGATGCGGTCGAATTCCATCGACCATGTTCGCCTGGCGCTGAAACACGGATTCGGGCTTGTGGAAATGGGGATTCCGATCCTGATTGCGGATGGGTTGGCCGGGGGCGATGAGGTGGAGGTGGAAATCAATGGGCGGCATTTACAGCGTGTCGGAGTTGCTTCGGGAATTGCGGCGGCGGATGCGTTGATTGTGATTACACATGTCACCGGTCATTGCGCGGCAGGTCTGGGCGGAGTTCTCAAGAATCTCGGTATGGGATGCACCAGTCGAAAAGGCAAGCTGCATCAACATGCTGCCCTGAAACCTCATATCAATCTCAAAAAATGTGTCGGCGATTTCCGGTGCATCCCCAACTGTCCGTCCAACGCGATTATTCAGAGGAACAAGAAAGCCGAGATTCAGGAGGAGATCTGTATCGGGTGTGGCGAATGTCTTGTTGTCTGCCGGTATGGCGCGGCGACTTTCAGCTGGGACAACAGTGGTCCTTCATTGCAGGAGCGGATGGTGGAACATGCCCTGGGCGTGTCGAAGGTCAAAAAAGACAAGATCGCCTATCTCAGTTTCCTGACAGGGATCACGCAGGAATGCGACTGCTTTCCGAACAAGGAAAAAGACGTCATTGTTCCCGCTGTCGGTGTGGTGGCAAGTCGCGATCCGGTGGCGTTAGAGCAGGCAGGAGTCGATTTGATCGAGAAGACCACCGGGCGGTCGTTCCGGGAATTGTTCCATTGTCATGATTTTTCGCGCTTGCTGGATTACGCCGAAGAGGTCGGGTTGGGAAGTCGCGCGTACGAACTGGTTACCGTCAATGGGTAGAGTTGCATCGCGATTGGGGCCATTTGGATTTGCGATTGCGGTGGCGGCTCTGCTTCTGTGGGGTGCGGGGTATTCTCCGTTTGAGGCATTCCGAGTCATCATCCGAAGTTCATGGGGCAGTCCCGCCGGGCTGGAACTGCTTCTGTTGAAATCCATGCCGCTGATCCTGACCGGCTTGGCCGTCATCGTTCCGATGCGCGCCGGTCTATTCAATATCGGCGGGGAGGGGCAGCTGTACCTGGGGGGAGTGGTCGCCGCGTATATCGGTTCCCAGGTGTTTCCCATTGGGCTGCATATTGTTGCGGTGATTGCACTCGGAATGTGTGCCGGGGGACTTTGGGGAGCGTTAGCGGGGTATCTGAAAGCGAAGCGTGGTGTTCACGAAGTCATCGGTACCATCCTGTTGAATTTCATCGCACTGCATCTGGTGAACTATCTCGTGCTGGGTCCGCTTTCTACGGGGCAGGGAGTGGTCCGAACGGCCTACATTCAATCCACGGCGGAGATGTGGCGGATACAAGTTGCCGAGAATTGTTCTATTTCAGGCGGATTGTTCATTGCGCTGCTATGCGCATTTCTCTGCCAGGGGCTTCTGTACCGAACTCCATTCGGCTGGAACACAAGAGCGCTCGGAGAGAATCCCGTTGCGAGCCGTTACGCCGGGATTCCGGTAGCCCGATATACCATCGTGCTGATGGGCGCGGCGGGTGCGCTGGCGGGGCTGGCGGGAGTGCTGGAGACCAGCGTGATCCACCGTTCTTTCCATGCGCGATTCGGGCCGGGGTATGGATTTGACGGCATCGCGGTGGCGTTCCTGGCGAGGGGGGAACCGTGGGCGGTCATTCCGGCGGCACTGTTTCTCTCCACGTTGCGCACGGCGGATGCCGACCTGCAATTCGAACTCGGCGTGCCGCGCGAGACCGTGTTGATCCTGGAAGGTGTCCTGATTGTCCTGATCGCTGTGCTGCACCAGGTGGAACGAAGAAAACGGTTGCAGGAGGCTGCGGGATGATTTCGGTTCTCTTGCACGCTGCCGCTGTAAAAGCCGCGCCGATCCTGTGGGCCTCGCTGGGTGGGCTGTATAGCGAGCGCTCCGGTGTCGTCAATATCGGCCTGGAAGGCATGATGCTCGCCGGGGCGTTCTTTGCGGTCCTGGGGTCCGGGAGTTTCGACTCTCCGTGGGCGGGGATTTTCTGCGCCGCGATTGGCGGGGGCCTGTTCGGGCTTCTTCATGCCTGGTTGTGCCTTCGATGGAAAGTGGAGCAGATCATCAGCGGAATCGGGATCAATCTCATTGCCATGGGAGTAACCGGATTTCTCCTGCTTCGCATTTTCAATGCTTACGGAAATTCGCCGTCCGTGCCGAAACTCCCTTCGATTTCGGGAGATTTCTTGATTGACATTCCCATTCTGCACCGCCTCGTGTTTCCGCTGGGATGGCTTCACCTGGTCCTGATTGCGGCTGTGGTTTTGATTGTGTGTTTTTTTCGAAAGACCGTATGGGGATTGCGGCTTCGAGCAACCGGTGAAAATCCTCATGCCGTTCGGAGCGCCGGGATTCGCCCGGAGCGAATTCAGTATCTGGCCGTGACATTCAGCGGCATTCTGGCCGGGATCGGCGGCGCGCAGCTCGCCATCGGGGATATCAGCGCGTTTCATATCGGGATGACGAACGGGCGGGGATTTATCGCGCTGGCCGCGTTGATCTGCGGACGATGGACACCGGGCGGTGTGGTAATTGCCTGCCTGGGATTCGGATTTGTGGAAGCGATGGGAGAACACTTGCAGGGAAAGATCTTCTCACTTCCAGCGGAGTTCTACCTTGCGTTGCCGTTTGTGCTGGCTCTCCTGGCTCTTGCGGCGACACGCTGGTCTGCCCGTCCCCCGGCGGCGCTGGGAAAGACGGGTGTTTGATGGAGTGGACAGGGTGGACAAGGTGGACGGACACAGACGGACACGGACAGGCACCGACTGACACGGAGCGCGCACCTTTCACAATTCTCTCATTTCTCCTCCGCAATCAACGCCTGGTAGGCATCCGCATCCAGCAGGGACTTCAATTCGGATTGATCCGAGATCCTGATCTGGAAAATCCACCCTTCACCATACGGGTCTTTATTCAACAGATCCGGTTCATTCGCCAGGCGGTCATTTGTGGCGATCACCTCGCCGGACAGAGGAGAATAAATGTCCGCTGCGATCTTGCACGACTCTACAACACCGATTTCCTTATTCTGTGCTGCTTTCTTCCCGACCTGCGGCGTTTCGACAAACACAATGTCGGTTAATTGCTCCTGAGCGTGGTCAGTGATTCCGACTGTGGCGGTGTCGTTCTCGATTCGGACCCACTCATGGGTCCGGGTGTACAGAAGGTCTTTCGGGATATCCATTCGTTCGGTCTCCTCATTTCGGTTTTGGGATCGCTTTCACACGACTGGGAATGAACGGGGGTTTCTCCACGGATACGGGAATCGCCTGACCACGAATCTCTATGGCTTCCGGTACACATCCCGTCTCGACTAGCGCCATCGCAACACCCGCCTTCCGGCATGGCGAGTAGCCGCCGCTGGTCACTGTTCCGACAGGTTTTCCTCCGGCGATGACGGGATACCCTTCGCGGGGGATACCGCGTTCTTTCAGAACCAGGCCGGTCAATCGTTTCGAGAGGCCCCGGTCTTTCATCGCCTGAAGAGAGGTCTTGCCGATGAAATCGGATTTGCCTAAGTCTATCACGCGGCCCAGGCCGATTTCCCACGGATTGGTTTGTTCGGTCAGTTCATGTCCATAGAGCGGGTAGCCTATTTCAAGACGCAGAATGTCCCGTGCTCCCAGCCCGCACGGTTCAGCGCCCGCCGAGAAAAGAGTCAGCCATAGTTTTCGGATCATTTCAGGCGGTGCGCTCAGCTCGAATCCATCCTCGCCGGTATATCCCGTGCGCGATACACAGATCGGTGTGCCCAGCAAAGAGGCCTCGCGCCAGTGGTAGTACCCCATTCTGCTCAAGTCCTGTCTCAGGATGTGGCCGGTGACCACTTCCGCGCCGGGACCCTGCACCGCGATCATACCGGTTGCCGGCGTATTGTCGCGAATTTCAATGTTATCCCCTTGGGACTCCCTGCATTCCTGGAACCACTGGAGCAGCTTCTGTCGGTTGCTCGCGTTGACTACCAGGGACACCGTGGACCCCTCGCCGCGATAGACCAGAATATCGTCCTGCACTCCCCCTTCCGTGTTGCAGACCAGCGTATAGCCAACCTGCCGTACCTTAAGCGCAGCAATATTTCGTGTCACCAGACGGTTGACAAAATCGAGTGCATTCTCGCCCGAAATGGAAATCCGTCCCATGTGCCCCACATCGAAAATCCCCACGCTGCTGCGTGTCGCCAGGTGTTCTTTCTGAATGGACTCATACTGCACCGGCATCTCCCAACCGGCAAAATCCACCATCCGCCCGCCGGATTCACGGTGAAGGTCGGAAAGGCATGTGCGCAAAGGGGGATCGGGATTCATAGCAGGGCCTCACGGGGTGGATAGTGTGGACATGGTGGACACAGTGGACATTGAGACTTGCGGAGACTGTTTCGTCTGTGAAGATCGTCTTTCACCATAACGCTTTTACGGGTCAGGTCAATGTTCAGCCGGTCTGGCGCGGGTTCTCAGAAAGATCTCAACCCAGATGAAGCCGCCGAGCAGCGTCAACATCAGCCCGATCCAGAGACCTGTGGGAGTATATTGATACACCACGGTATGCCGCCCGGATGGAACTACAATCCCACGCAGCCCGCCATCTACCGGAAAAGACTTGACTGATTTCCCGTCCACTTTTGTTTTCCAGCATGGAAGATCCGGCTCTGCGGCGATAAGAATTCCCTTGACAGGCATCTCCACCTGAAGTCGCACTTCGCTCCGTGGATTGTACTTCAGGACCTTGATTTCCTCATGGGGGGAACTTTTGGGCGCTTTCATTCCTTTCACCAGAGATTCCAGATCGCTCCGGTTTTTTTCCGAGATCACTGTCACCCGTTCCGGGTCCGCCGATTCGATCATTTCATACAAGCGTTCTCGTTTCGCCCATTGCATCTGATAGACAACTCGATAGCGAGGCAGCGCGCCCATATTCTCCTGGATGACATAGTCTCCCTCCTGGTGAACAACGACCCCCAGGCCATTGTCTCCCCCTTTGCTGACAACCCACTTGACATTCAGTAGATCGAATGCCCGATCCTGGGAGAGATGCTGCATCATTCGAGCGATGGATGCCGGTTTGCGTATCCCATAGCTATCCATCACTTCCAGAGGTCGAAGGAGTCCCGCATTGGTGAAGGTTTCTTCGTTCAGGCTCACCCGAAATCGCGGTTCTTGATCTTCAAGCCAATTGAAAATACCTGCCTGGCTGTCCAGAGGATTTTTATCTTCATTAGCCGTGTCAAATGCAAGGTATTCACCGGAGAGGTCCAGAACAGCGAGAGTGGCGATCAGGAAAAGAAAAGTTTTCTGTCGGATTGCCCGTTGATACCACAGGATCAAGACTCCCAGACTCAATCCCAGCAAGAAGGAGATCGTGGCGAAATGGTCTATATCGTCAATCGCAGGCCGTCCCGGGATGGTGCTGCCCCGCAAAAAAAACGTTGCAATGGCGACCAGGCAGATTAAGCCGAAAAGAACAGCGACGGCGACCAACGCCCGTTTCGTCATGGCGCGACCTTCCCGGCTCAAGTCCGAGAGACGTTCCAGCCCGTAAGCAGCCAGGAGCGATCCAATGAGGGTCCATGCCCAGCCGAAATGCGCCGGTGTATGGATCCAGCGGATCGGCTGGATGAATGCATACATCGCGCGCCACACTCCGCTCGCGCCGCCCAGCATCAACAAGACGGAAATCACGAGCAGCCATCTCAATCCCGCAAAGGCTCCGCGAAGCCGGAGCAGGCAGGCCGTGCCGATGAGAACCGGGGCGAGAGCGCCCAGGTAGATACAGAACTCGCGGTAATCCCGGATCACCAGCGACGGCAGCGCAGGCACGAACGCGGTTGCCAGAAAACGGACCGGAAGCGAACCGCCCGCCACGTAGTCGAATGGCGGAATGTGCCGGTCGGCGTCATCCAGGTAACCGATATGCGGCATGATAGCGATCCCGGCCAGCAGGCCGCCCAACACGACAATCAGGCAGAATGCCAGGATGGCATGGGTGAGGTCGTTTGGCTTTCTGCAGAAGATCATCCACGCAACGGAGAGGAGTCCCGCCAGGAAAGCAATCTCCAGGTTGCCCGCGAACAGAATCAGCGCGGTAAGAACACAGGCCCAGACAAGGGTTCGGCTCCAGAGGATGCCGTGCTCCAGAATGGTATCCCAACAGTAGAGCAGAAGGGGGAGCCATGCGAACGCGCACACTGCCGGAGAATGGATCTTGTGTCCCGACACGAATCCCGACAGGAGCACCAGAATCCCGGCGAATAGCGCACCTCCGCGCCCGATTCCAAGCCGTCGTGCCAGCAGCGCGGTTCCCCATCCGGCCAGGCTGATATGCAGGAGTGTTTGTGCGGCAAACGCCCGGAACGGCATCTGGCCACCTTCGTAGGGAAGAAGGTTGAAAAGGACATTGAGCGGGTAGAGGAATCCCGCCGATAAATCGGAGACGTTCGGAACTCCACCGCCCACATTGGGATTCCAGGATTGAATGACCGATAAGGTCCCCTCACGATGCTGCATGAAACGAAGCGGGTAATACAGATTGAAGGCGTCGTTTGCCCAGAAGGAATCGACTCTGGCGAATCCCAGCACATCCCAGTATCTCAATACCGGAAGCAGAGTAAAAAACAGGGCCGCTCGAATCCGCCATTGGCCCTCATCGCTGAGGTTCAGCCCGCATGGGAACTTCTCGCGAATCAGCACAAACCGCAGCAGGTACAGCAACAGGACTGACACGAAAAGCGGTGTCGGATCGTGCATCCTGAAATGAATTGGCCCCCATTGCGTATTGACTCCGCCGATCAGAAGAGCAAACACGCAAATCCCCGCCATGACCAGGAGGAACAGGTCAATGCTTCGCGTTCGCGGATTGCAGGCTTGCAAGGGAGTCGCGGTCATCTCGTTTCCTCCACGCGAACATCATCCGCAAGATAGGCGGCATCGAGGTGGTTTCCCAGTTCATCCTGCAGGTAGGCAACCGCCCAGTACCGGCCCACTTTCGACGGCATGGGGAGCGTCATGTTGAACACACCGGAGGCAAGCGGCGCAACGGTAATGTTCTGCCTTGTTTCCATGACCACTTTCTCATAGGGCAAATCGGCAAATCGTTTCGAGATCACCCACCAGACGCTGGCCCGCAATTCACTGTCGAGCAGATTGCAGATGCGAGCCTGTGCGATTATGGGAAAACCGGCTGGAACTTCATCGGTGTAAATACCCTGGTCGTTCAGCAGGGACAAGCCGGTGATTCCCGCATACGGAGTGTCCAATCTTCTTGAATAGCCGATGTTCGTCTTTTCGATAGATTTCTTGTACGAGTGGATCGCCACTTTCTCCGCGTCGAGAACCGTTGTGTGTGTCTCAGGTCGCCAGGGCTGCGATTTGAGAAGATCCACCCAGGTCTGCGACCAACCCTCCTGCTCGATGAATGAGTTGTCTTTGAGCAGCGGGTGTCCTTGAAGCAGTTCGATGGCGCTTACACTGCCCACCAGATCGTTGCGAAGCCAGCGTTCAATTTCCTGGAGCGTCTGCGAGGCGTCGGCGATTCGTGCACCGTTGGCCTCGATGGTTCCCTGGAAGTCCGGACGGTAGATTTTCCGAAGATTGGCCTCGTAGCGTTCCACCAACGCCACGTTCACAATCTCGCTGTTCAGGAACCGATTCTCTCCGACAATGAGCGCACCACGCTCCGGGTTGATTGTCGGCAGCAGATTTTCCAATACGACATTCCATTCTTTGCCTGCATAACTGTATGGGTGTTGATAGGTTCTTGCCTGAGTGAACGGTGCGGCCAGGAAGACCAGCGTTGCGATTGTGATTGCATAGGATTGACGCTGGCGGTTCTCCGTCATGCTCACCGCTGCCTCCGCTGCCAGGGCAGGGAAGAGCACGAGAACGGGCAGCAAGGCCAGCAGTGACGACCAGTACTTGCCGCTGATACAGGCGATTGTCAGAATGCCCGCCGCCATGCCCGCTGCCAATCCCCTCACACGACGCGAAGGGCTGATCCAGACCATTGCCCCGGACAGCAACAGAATCGCCAACATGGCCTCTCGGTATGGTGAGTAATCCATCAACAGTCGCTCGAAAGACCATATCAGCCCTGCGAACCACCCCAGATTCTCCCCACGCCCCAGGAAGGCATAAGTAATCTCGCTGGTTTCGGGAAGAAAAATCCGACTGACCAGGGCAACCGTTACGACACCAGGCATGAGAAAAAAAAGAAGATCAGCGAGTGAACCCCGTGAGAACCGTTGTCGAAACAGCGTTGCGATCCCAAGCACCACCGTAATCAACAGCCCGTGCATCGGATGGCAGAGAAAAGCATACCCCAGGAGGAAGGAACAAAGGGTTAGTGTTCGTCGCCATGCTGTCATGCCCCCAAAGCACCAGGCGGCAAATGCCGCGCTGACCAGAAACAGGGAAACGGTTTCCGGGTACAGGCTGCACGAGTACCGAACCGCTCCCGGAGAGAGGAGAAGCAGAACCGATGCGCACAGCCCGGCGGTTGTTCCGCCGGCGGGTATGCGAAACGCACGTTGAGACAACGCCCAGGCGGCCAGACCGGTCAATAGAACCGCCCCGCAGAAGAACGCCAGATGAATGCACTGCCATGCGGTCTGGTTGAACCGAACAGCGGTCAGAATTCGCGACCAGATCAGGACCTGAAACGGAGTGAAATGGGGAGGAACTTGAAGCGCATTTTCATACATCTCCCGGTCATTCTCCGCAGAGGCATCGCGGATCTGTTGTGCATGTCCCACCGCACCGGCTTCCGCTGCGGGCAACGGTCCCCCGGCCTGGATGGTATGTCCGTATAGTTGCAGCCCGGCCCACAGCACCAGGACAACGCAGATCCCCCCGTGCATCCAAAACCAGGGTGAGACCGTTAGTGTTTCAATCGCTTCACCTGCGGTTCGCCCCCAACACCTTGCGGCAATTCCACGGAACCGTCGGACTTGGGGACGAAGGAAATCAATCCCGCGTTCGATCTTGAGCAGCAAAGGCTCCGATGGGGAATCCGAACTGCCTGTGGGACTTCCCGCCTGTGGGGGCCGACTCTCCGGCGGAGACCGTCGACCGCGAACAATCAACCAGATGATCGTCCCGGCGATCAGCGCCCCGGCCACTTTCACCCACAAGCGCAGGGAGCATGTGAGATCCTCGACTACCAGTACGGCGGTCTCCGGCGTGATTTCGTATTCTTTCTCCACCTGTTGAAACAAACCGAACCGGTCACTTGCTACAACCTTGATGGTTCCCAGGGGAACTTGAACGTCTTCGTAGTCGAATTTGTTATCCGCACCGGTCTGGGGTTTCGCAATGACATAGTCTTTATAGAGAAATCGCACAACGCCACCGCGCAAGCGGCTGTTCCCCAACAGTCCTCGTACGCTTCCGCGCAGATCCACCGTCTGCAGAGTCAGATCCTCCACTTTCTCCATGGTGAAAGTGACTGGATGGGTGATGTAGAATCCATTGACCGCGTCGATCAGGGCGGTCATGACTCTCACAACTGTCTCTTTGTCCTGCTCCGTGACCTGCGCGACGCGGTCCACGAGAACCTGGCTGATCTCCTGCCTGAGAATTCCTTGCGCCGAAAGGAACCGATGAGCGGTCAGCAGAGTTTCAGGTGACTCGCCGGGAGCCAGTTCCGGAAGCGAGATCTCCGCGCTGGCGTCCTTGATGAGCTGGTTCTCCGATTGCAGCCGGACCTGGTATATCCCGGTGATGAAAGTGACATTTCCGAAATGGAACGATCCATCCGCTCGTGTCCATTCCCATGCAAGCGGTTCTTCCCCACCGGCATAGACGGCGACCCAGACGCGGTTCAGCGGAGTTTGATCGTCGGCGGTGACGACCTTGCCTTCCAGGATGATTCGTTGCAGAGGAATGGGGGTTTCGGCGTGAAGGATTCCGGGTGCGATGAACACACCGCAACCCGCCGCCAGAAGCAGCAGATGTCGCAGCCAAATCCGGTTCCGTGTGCGATTCATCCGGCAGCGTTCCCGTTCGATAGGGGGATACGGAGTACATGCCCCGTCCAGTCCATCAGCAGCATATCATTCTCGTGGCATTCCATCGCAAGCCATATCGTCCGGGTCGGCTGATCCATCCGCCGGAAGATTGCGAGCGGAGATCCCGGAATGTATCGGTAGACATCTCCCGTCCGTGTCAGAAGATAAAGACAGGACCCCGATGGGTCCAGGGCCATATCTGTCGCCATGTCGATACTGCCTGCATCTGCCCCCCACTGGGCTTGAATCCGAGGCGGTTCTTTGTCACTCAAAAAGGTCTTGCCGAAAGACAAAACGCCACCGTGGACATTCAGAGAGAGAATACCCCCACGCGGATCTCGACAGGCGCGGCATAACTCTGCGGTTCCCATGTCGGGCAATGCTCCTTCCGCTGTGTTTTCTTTCGTTTTCCACCAGCATCCATTACTGCCGAGCAGCAGAATGCCCTTCGAGTCCGCTGATGGCAGTATCCCAATGGGCTTTTCCCATTTCCCCTGTTCCACGGGAGCCAGGTCGATCCTGGTTCCGTCTTCTCTCAGCAACTGTCCGGAGCGGGTCGCAATCAACCACCCTTGCGGGATGCTCAAGAACCGCTCTGCAGCGTCCCCTTCGAATTGCGAGGCAAGTGAAACAACAATCTCATTCGACGGTCCCCAGATCTCCCCGTTCTGAAGTAAGCGATACGGTTGGCCGTCTTTCATTTCAAGATCCACGAACACCGGCACAGGATTCTTGTATCCCGCATCGGGTTGATGAAACAACGCGAAGGCGGACTGGGGATTGGGGATTGCGGACTGGGGATTGGGGATTGCGGATTGGGAAGAGGGTTGGAGAGGTGGAATGATAATCTCGTGTTCCATGCATGAAGTCAGGACTGCCTCGCCGAGGGGGCTGAGGCGAGACCATCGGAAGAAGGCCATGCCGACTCGATAGCGCTGCAAATTCCGAATGGCTTCCTGCGGGGTCAGCCAACCTGCGATGAAAGCATCCACCGTATCGAGCCGTTCGGGCATATCAGCCGCTGAGGGAGAAGCGTGGAAATTGGGGATGGCCACGACCTTCCCGCCGAACAGTGCGGAGTAGGCCATCGCTGGTTGCGGTTCGGCCAGGACCGTTCCGCCATATCCTCTTGATGCAATCTCTTTCAGGGCGGGGAACGTGACCGGGTCGTTGAAATCCCGGTATGGCTCGATCCACCATGGTTTAACACTCTTCCACGTTTCGTAGACTGTCAGCAGACGTGTATGGCAAGTGGGAACGGCGATCACAAACAGCGCCAGGCAGATGACAATGGGAAGACGGGCGTGTTCAACCTCCTCTGTGTCTCCCCCAATCCTGGGGGAGAAGTCTACGCCGCTGCCCTCCCCAAGACTGGGGAGGCGCAAATTCTTCCGCCGGATGTGCAAAATCCAGTCCGACGATGCCAGCGTCCCGACGGCCAGCAGTGGAATCACCGGCAAGGCCTGGAACAGGCGAAAACTCTTGTACAGCGTAATGATGCCGGTTACCAGGACAAACAACGGCGGAATGGACATGAGGGCTATCAGAACCGCCACAACACCCGCGAAGAAAGCGCGCGGGTCCCGTGGAATCTTTGTCCAGAACAGAACAAACAAGACAAGTGCAATCGCGGGAGCGCCAGTGGGACAGGCATTCAGCCCGGTCAATGTGAGCCAGCGGACCGGCTTGAGAATGAACCAATTCCCGCCGATCGGCAGGATATGGCCCGCGTAGTCATAGGGTATACCGGACTCGATATCGAATAGAAAGGCGGGATTCTGAATTCCTTTAAAGTGAATCATCCCCCAGAGAATCGCCGGTGCTGCTGAAAGGAGAATGATCCCAACCTCTACCCCCATGAACCGCAATCGGCTCCGATCTGCACCCATGATTAAAAATCCCAGGAAACCGGAACACAGAACTAGAACAGCAAGCAGCAAATAAAAGACATGTGTGGTTGCCAGCGTCGCTGCAAGAATCAATAGAATAACAGCCTGCCCCCACCGGAACCGTGTGCCATTCCAGGACCAGGCAATCACTGCCGGAAAGAGAATGTGGAGCGCCATGCCGCCGGGATACGCCAGGGTCCGCAACTCGTGAAATCCCGGACCGCCCGGAAATCCTGCCAGCGACAGCAGAAGGAAAAACGAAGCGCACAAATCCCCCACGGAACGCGACTGAAATACACGCAGCCCAAAGAATCGCCATCCCCCCACTGCAAGAACGACCCACAATGCGGGAATGTAAAACCACACCTCGTCATGCGGAACCTTCGCGAAAACCGACAGAAACGCCAGCACGGAATGGTAAGAGGAAACGGAGTACCGGGGATCGTAATCGCCGCCATCCAGGAACGGATGCGCCATTCCCGGCCCGCCCCGTTGAATCACCTCCAGTATATAACCGATATGAAAGCGCCCATCCTCGGCCATGAACGCGCCGATCCTCAGCAAATACACTAGGGCAACGATGGTCAGGATGAGAAGGAGAATGGTCAATCCGCTCATCCGACGATCATTCGGCTCGGCAGCCTCGGATGTCTCTTCTATCGGTAAAAGGACGACAAGGGCGTTTCCCAGACCCAGCAGGATACCGAATACCAGCCAGTTTGCCCCAATGCATGATAGGAGCAGCGCCAGGACAGAGGCGATACACCATCCCAGGAGACATGCCATCGGCCAGCGGATTGTCGATGGGATTGTGCTATCGCCTTTCCGCAGGATGAAATCGCCCATTGGCGCAGCTACCCAGAGGAGAGCGAGCAGCAACCGCAAAGGCCCCGGAATCCATACCCCCAAAGGCGATCCAAGCACCGCCGGAACCGCCGCGATGAATAGAAGAGAACTGACCTGTCTTCCGTTTATCCACATCTTCTGTCAATCGGGACCGGAAAGATCCCTTTTCCCTCTCTCTGACGCCCTTCAAGATGAATCATTTTGGCACACTCGAAGGCCAGACGCTTGCCATTTTGAACAGGTTCTCCGCGCGTTTTGGCGCACACTCCAATGTGCCGAATGATGTAACTATAGTCGAAAGAATTGGTTATGTCACAACGGGAACCGGACCATTTATGGCATCAGGCTTGCTCACGGCTCTTGTGACCATTCATGAGCAATACAATAATACACTATCATTTTTGGGACGGACAGAAAGGAGATTGCCATGGCCGTCAAACCATTGGCCGACCGAATTCTGGTCAAGCGCAGTGAGCAGGAAGAGCAGAAGAGTGGCGGTGGAATCATTATCCCCGACACGGCGAAAGAGAAGCCTCAAGAGGCTGTTGTGGTGGAAGTAGGCCCGGGTAAGCTGGATGAGAACGGGAAACGCATTGCGATGGAAGTCAAAAAGGGCGACCGGATTCTCATCAGCAAATACGGCGGGACAGAAGTCAAAATCAACGGCGAAGAACATCTCATCCTGCGAGAGGATGATGTGCTTGCCATTCTCACTTGAACACAGGATTCCACCTCAAATAATCGAATCTGGAATATAGAGTCAGGAGGAAAAAAAGATGGCAGCGAAAATGCTGATTTTTGACGAGCAGGCTCGCGGTGCGGTTCTCCGTGGAGTCGAGCAGCTCTCAAAAGCGGTCAAAGTAACCCTCGGCCCCAAAGGCCGAAATGTTGTTCTCGACAAAAAGTGGGGTTCTCCCACAATCACGAAAGACGGTGTGACGGTCGCGAAAGAAATTGAACTGGAAGACCGGTACGAAAACATGGGCGCACAGATGGTGCGCGAAGTCGCATCCAAAACCAGCGATGTCGCGGGCGATGGAACCACGACGGCGACTGTGCTTGCCGAGGCGATTTACCGCGAAGGCCTCAAGAATGTCACCGCCGGTGCCAGTCCGATTGCGATTCAGCGCGGCATCTTGAAGGCCGTGGAAACCGTGATCGAATGCCTGCAGAAGCAAAGCCGTAAAGTCAAAGACCGGACTGAAATCGCCCAGGTCGCCAGCATCTCGGCGAACGGCGATACCAGCATCGGGGATATCATCGCCGATGCCATGGACAAGGTCGGGAAAGACGGCGTTATCACGGTGGAGGAAGCCAAGTCTCTCGATACAACCCTGGAAGTTGTGGAAGGGATGCAGTTCGATAAAGGCTATCTCTCCCCCTATTTCGCCACCGATCCCCAGACGCTGGAATGTTCGCTTGAAGACGTCTATATCCTGATCAATGAAAAGAAAGTATCCAACATGCGGGATCTGCTTCCCCTTCTGGAGAAAGTCGCCCAGTCGGGACGACCTCTGCTGATCATCGCCGAGGATGTCGAGGGCGAAGCACTCGCGACCCTGGTCGTGAACAACCTTCGCAAAACCCTCCGGTGCTGCGCCGTGAAAGCCCCCGGATTCGGCGACCGCCGCAAAGAAATGCTCAAGGATATCGCTATCCTGACCGGCGGACGCTGCATCAGTGAGGATCTCGGCATCAAGCTGGAGAGCATCACCATCAACGACCTGGGCACCGCGAAACGAGTCACCGTGGATAAGGACAACACCACCCTGGTCGAAGGCGGCGGGAAGAAGGCCGACATTCAGGGGCGCGTGGCACAGATCCGCAACCAGATCGAAGAAACCACCAGCGACTATGATCGGGAGAAACTCCAGGAACGACTGGCCAAATTGGCCGGTGGTGTCGCGGTCATCAAAGTGGGCGCGGCAACCGAGACGGAGATGAAAGAGAAGAAAGCCCGTGTCGAGGATGCGCTTCATGCGACCCGTGCCGCCGTCGAGGAAGGCATTGTCGCGGGGGGTGGTGTGGCTCTCCTGCGCTGCCAGAAAGCCCTGGAAAAGGTCGAGGGGCTTGAAGGCGATATGCAGCTCGGAATCAACATTGTCCGCCGTGCCATCGAAGAGCCTCTGCGCCAGCTGGCCAACAACGCCGGTGTGGAAGGGTCTGTCGTGGTGCAGCGCGTTCGTGAAATGAAAGGTTCCGACGGCTACAATGTGCAGACGGACGAATACGAGGACCTGATGAAGGCTGGGATTGTCGATCCGACCAAGGTCACTCGGTCCGCCCTGCAGAATGCGGCCAGTATCGCCGGGCTACTGCTCACAACCGAAGCGTTGATCACCGAAAAACCGGAAAAAGAGAAACCCGCTCCGGCCGGTCCCCACGGGGGCGGCTACGGCGAGGACTTCTAATACAATCTGCAGGCAACTCTGTCAAACCGCCTGTCTTTCTCAGGAAGGACGGGCGGTTTGTTCTTTCTTTTGGGATTCCGGATGCCACATTTGATGGGGATACAGCCCCGGTTCTTCCGAGAGAACCTCTTCTCCCTCTCCCGGGAGAGGGTTGGGGTGAGGGTCTGCTCCCCGCTCACCCTGCCTGTATCCGTTCGATTCTTTCGCTCACTCTGTCCACCCCGTCCACATTGTCCACTCCGTCGTACTCCCCTCTCCCTCCGGCAGAGCGAGCACTCCTGAACAGCCCGGTAATCTTGGGCAAAATCGTTCGCCGGTTTATCCTTACTACGATATGGTCAATTGCCCTCCAGCCCCGAATACGGCCCTGATAATACCGTGATACACTTCGGGAAACATCTGGCTCTGCACCTCCCACGGGTCGATACAGTCTGCCCGCTATCGAGGATGGTGTATGGGTGTTTGGTTTTCATTCAGAGGAGATCCGTACAATGAACGAGATTGCCACAGAATCTGCCAGCAAGGTGGAGGAAGTTGCTCTTAAGAATTGCGCCTGTCGTCTGTTGTATCCGCCAGTCGAAAAAATCAAGACCGTTATGGTGGACAATTTCCCTGCCTTGGGACAATTGGCCGCGCTGCGGTTCATCGAATGGGTTCAGCAGAATCCGGGCGGCGTGATATCCCTTCCGACCGGTAAAACTCCGGAACATTTTATCCAATGGGTCAGGCGCCTTCTGAACACCTGGAAATCGGCTCGGACTCAGGCCGTTCTCCAAGAGTATGGATTGGATCCGGGAATCTTCCCGGACATGAAAAGCCTCCATTTCGTTCAAATCGACGAATTCTATCCCATTCATCCCTGGCATGAGAACAGCTTCTATGCGTATGTGAAACGTTTCTATCTGGATGGATTCGGACTGGACCCCTCCAAGGCTTTATTGATGGACTGTTACAAAATCGGGCTTCGTCCGGACCAATCTCTTGAAGCTCTCTGGCCGGGCAGTGAGGTCGATCTGAGTTTGCGTCGCCGACCGGGCAAAACGCCGTTCGAATGCGAACAGAAAGCATTACTGCATCGGATCGACCAATGGTGCCAGGAGTATGAAGACAAAATTCGCAGCCTGGGTGGGATCGGATTCTTTTTGGGCGGAATCGGTCCGGATGGACATATCGGGTTTAATGTGCGCGGTTCCAGCCATCATTCAATCACCCGTCTCTGCGCCACCAACTATATGACGCAGGCCGCGGCGGCCTCCGATCTGGGCGGCATTGAAATCGCGCGCAAACGGCTGGTCATTACCATTGGCCTCGGAACGATCACCTGCAATCCCCAATGCACGGCGATCATTATCGCGGCGGGTGAGGCCAAAGCGGGCGTTGTGAAAAAGGCCATTGAAGGTGAAAAGGATGTCCTGATTCCCGCCTCCTCGCTTCAGAGCCTGCCGAACGCGCGGTTCTTCATTACCCAGGGAGCCGCCAAGGATCTCCACGAACGGAAAATCCATTTTCTGACCCTGGCCGAATCCGTGAGCGAGGAAGAGACGGAGCGGATTCTCATCGACCTCTCTCTGCAGAAGCAAAAACGATTGATGGATCTGACCCGGGAGGATTTCGATTCGGACCGATTCGCGGCGGAACTGCTGCGCAAGCGATCTGAGAAACCCGAAGTCCTGGCCGGTCTTGTTCGAGATCGTCTGATTCAGCGAATTGAGAAGGGAGGACGAGTCTCCTCCAACAAGAAATTCCTTCACACGGAACCGCACCACGATGACATCATGCTGGGATATCTCCCCGCGGTGGTTCGAAGTATGCGGGACCAGTCCAATTCGCATCTATTCGCGACCATGACCAGTGGGTTTACCGCGGTCACCAACGACTATCTCATGCAGCGGTTCGAGATCCTCCGTGACTTCATCGACACGCTTCCGTTCGCGAAACTGATGTGTGACGGCTATTTCGATCCTGCCAATCCGGTGGCGCGCAATCGAGATGTCTGGCAATACCTGGACGGCGTGGCGAGCGGCAGCCAGCCGATGCGCGACAAGGGAACCGCCCGGCGTCTGTTGCGGGACCTGGTGGAGTTGTTCGGACGGTCCGGACTGGAAGATGTCAAGGCCCGCATCACCGAGATCAAACACAGCATCGCTTCCGGGTATCCGGGCAAGAAAGATCCCTCGCATATTCAGAAGCTGAAAGGGATGTGCCGGGAGTGGGAGGCGGAGTGTCTCTGGGGATATTTCGGCTATCGCTGCGAGTGTGTCCGTCCCCTTCGTCTCGGATTCTACACCGGCGACATTTTCACCGAGGAACCGACCATGGGGAGGGATATTCCACCGATTCTCGCCGTCTTTGATGAGATCGAACCGGATATTGTCAGTGTGGCCCTGGACCCCGAAGCCAGCGGGCCGGATACCCATTACAAGGTGCTCCAGGCTGTCACCGAGGCCCTGCGTCTGTATGTGGAGAGAACCAACCGCATGGATATCCGAATCTGGGGATACCGCAATGTCTGGTATCGTTTCCATCCCTCCGAGGCCAACATGTATGTGCCGGTGTCGCTCAACATGTTCGCCATTATGCGAAGCGCTTTCATGAATACGTTTCTCTCTCAGAAAGATGCTTCTTTTCCCAGTTACGAGCACGACGGGCCGTTCTGCGAACTCGCGCAGAAAATCCAGGTCGAGCAATATCAGATGATGAAAACCTGTCTGGGTCGGGAATGGTTCCAGGAGCATCCCAGTCCGCAGATCCGTGCCACGCGCGGCCTGGTCTTTCTCCGGGAACTGGATCTGGACAGCTTCTATGCGTGCAGCCGGGAATTGCGCCGATCCGCCGAAAACCGCTGACCTTTACGGACCGTGGATTGCGGATTGGGGATTGCGGATTATGGATTGCCGCCTTTGGCGGAATGACGGAAAGGATGATTTTCCTCCCCCGAAGATCGGGGGAGGTCAGGTGGGGGTTGAGTGCATTGAACTGACCGGCATCTTGCCTGCGGCTCTTCCAGGCTCGTGAATTGTCCGCACACAACACTGGAAAATCGAGATCAGGAAAGGAAATACGATTCATGTGTCCCGCGCGACGTTCCAGGTCCAGTGCATTCACCCTGATCGAACTGCTCATCGTTGTGGCGATTATCGGCATCCTCGCGGCCATCGCCGTGCCGAACTTCATGAATGCCCGTATCAAGGCCTCGGTTGCTCGATGCCACGCCGACCTGAAGGCGCTGGGAGACTCCATCCGGATGTATCAGCTTGACAACGGGGCTGTCTGGATGTGGGAAAGCGGGAATCCGTACAAGGAACTCATGCGGCTGACCACGCCCGTCGCTTATATAGCAGCCGTTCCCGATGACGTGTTCCACCCGATAGTCACGGATTGGCCCACAAAACACTACGATTATCATTCCTACGGGACATTTGAGTTACAGAATGACTGGGCGCTCTGGGGATTCGGCCCGGACAAAGGACAAAGCATGGATTGTTTTCTCTACACTCCGGGAAAATCGGGCCAGTTCAAAAACGCACTCTATAATCCGTCCAACGGCCTGATCAGCAACGGGGATGTGATCAACAATTCCTGGTACGGGATCTCTTTTTAATCTCTCCCACAGAAGCATCTTCTTGCAAGACGGATCGCAGGCTGTACGGATGGCAATGCTGAATTATCGCAATGGCCAATCCGGGATGGGGGTATCCGGGAAGATTCCTTCGCGGACCGCGTGGTCGATGAGCACCGCTTTCGGAGAGGCCTCTTCGTAATATCCGGCCAATTGGAGATATTCCAGGTTATCGTCTTTCGCCAAATCGGCCAGAAATGGATAGGCGATGGTCTGATAGAGCAATTCCGCTTCAACCGCGAATGGTCCGGATTCTCCTGACAACGGAATCCGGTAACGAATCCGGTCACCACCGCCCGAAAAATCGGCATCCCGAGACACATCACCGATTGCGGCAATATCCGCCGAAGCGGAGGTCGGATCGAAGCCATGTGGGAGCAGCCGGTTGTCTTTGGCATACGATGAGGCCGAGAGCAGGGTGTAAGTCACATTCCCTTTTGTATCCTGCATGATTCCTTCGTAGATCGGTACCTGATCGGGGGACGTGATGATTTCCCGGTGTGGCTCGAATGTCTGGAGATTCGCATCGGCATCGTTTCCTTGAATGCGACCGTCTGCCATGAATCGCCCGGACTCAAAAACGACATTCCCAATGTTATCGCGGGCAATGAAGTGAACCCAGGCCCGTCTTGACGGAAATCCGGCTGGGAACTTGTGTCCCACATTGGAGATGATCTGAAGGTCCACTTCCAGGAAATTCCCGATGATCCGTACGTCCGTGATCTCCATCGTGGCTGTCCGTGTTTCCAGTTGTTCGACGGTTCGATCCAGTGTTGCCTGGAGCTGCTCTCGGCTGGCTGTACCGGACAGCTCCTCCCAATACGATCGAAAGATGGCCAGTATCGGAGCATTGCCCCCGACAAAGTGATGTCGCGAAAACGGATCTCTGGGTGACAGGAAACGCGGTGCCTGGGATATCACAACCCCGCCCGCAGCGGGGGGCATGTGACAGTCCCTGCAGCTCCGGGTCTCTTCGCCCTCCTTTGCATAGCGGCTGTGAAGCCATTCCAGGTAGATGGTCTGTTCGGGAAACTCGCCAACGATCTCGCCCGTTTCGTTCAGGACCGGGGTGTAGAGAACGTGACATGTACCGCAGAGATTGGACTCGGCGATATGCGGAGCATGGACCGGGGTAAATCCGGCATTGAGTCGCATGTTGTTGGTGAAGGGATTCGGGTAGGGACCGTGAATCGTCCGATCCGGTGCGCTTTTTAAAAGATCAATCAGGTAACTTCCGCTGAAGCGCTGTTCTCCCGGCTGCTGTTCGAGAATCTGATGGCAGAGTGTGCAAGAGACTCCATCCAATGCCATCGTGTGGAGGCTATGAGCCGGATCAAGGAATCCATCCTCAAAGAATGCAATGGGAAGATTGTCCGCCGCCGCCTGGGTGCGCGCCATTGACGTGTGGCAGGTCAGGCATTTGTTCTCAATGACCGATTTGAGATGCGGGAATCGCACAATTTCAGACCGGATCTTGGCGCGAAAAAAGGGGTCTTTGGCGCTGTGTGCCATCATCGTGGATCGCCAGTCACGATCCATGGAGACATCATTTCCGGCGGTATCCTGCAGAGCAAAGTGGCATCTGGCACATACCCCTGATCCCGCAAACAGAGTGCTCTTGAATTCGGGCAGGGTTTGAGCGTGCGAGGTGCTTCCGCCAAGAATGGCCACAAGGATGAGAACTTCAGAGAAATTGCGCCATACAGAAAATCGGGTCATTGTACTTGCCGTTTCTTGGCGAATCGGGGATTGACCACCCTTTACAAGTGTTCTGCCTATACGTGTTTTCCAGCTTACGAAGGGCTATCCCGGAAACAAAGATCTCCTGCACAAAGCAGGTGTTACCGAATCGGACATTCTTCGTATTTTCTTATGGAAGGCTCGTTCGGCACGCGGATTGCGTCATTGGTCGGGGTCAAAAGCCTGAATTGGGGTGAGTGGCAGAACATACCCAAGCCTCCCATTTTGCGGGAAACGTTTGGACTGATACAAAAAACGCTGTATTCTTCACTGGAAAGGCGAATGGTCGGCAGGGTAAATATTGCCCGCTTCTGTCCGAAGCGGGTAGAATCTGCACAATGGAGGCGACAAGATTCGCAGGTCCCTTATAGACAGGCCGGGGATCAACAGACACCTTCATCGAGAATCACTTACAAACAACGTTCTAAAGGAGGCCAGCAATGGGAGACCCGGAAGAAGCGTCAGGTCAGGAAGAGCAACCGAAACGTGGTAAAGGCAAATTGTTGATTATTCTCGTGGTTGTCCTTGTCGCCCTGGGAGCGATGGGGGCTGTGGCGTTTACCATTTTCAAAGGCAATACCCCAGACGAGTCTGAATACGTTGAAACCGTGGAAACCACTTCGGAGAATACGTTCATGATCCCCATTACGGAGCCATTTGTGGTTAATTTGCTGCCGGATGGCACGGATATCCTGAGCGTTTCGGTTATCCTGCAGCTGACCCCTCGAGAAGAGAGAGGCTCCACGGTGGAAAAGGCAAAGGAGGAACTGATGCCTCTGTCCGATGCAAACGCCAATACCACCAAAATGCCACTGGTTTCCGAAGCGATTGGTAAGGTCCTTGCTAATAAGACCAAACAGGAATATATCAGTTCAGTCGGGCAGGACCAGGTGAAGACCGAGATTCAGACTGCGCTTAACAAACTTCTTCGTCATTCGAAGGTAGATAAGGTGATATTCCCGAAACCGCCCATTGTTCAATAAACCGGGACGGTCTTTGGAGTAACGGATCATGGCCGACATTCTCTCCCAGAGTGAAATTGATGCGCTTCTGTCCGCATTTGCGACCGGCGAAAGCCCGACCGATGTCGCCGCCGAGGAAGAGGAGAAAGTCCGCCAAGTTAAGGTCTATGATTTCAACCATCCCGACCGCTTCTCGAAAGACCAGATTCGGACCATGCATCAGCTCCACGAGCATTTTGCCCGAATCTTCTCCACCTCGCTTTCCGCATTCCTCCGCACCATCGTTGAAGTCAAACTGGTTTCCGTGGACCAGATCTCTTACGAAGAGTTCATTCGGTCGATTCCCAATCCGACCTCTCTGAACATCATCAACATGGATCCGCTGGAAGGCGATGCACTGATGGAACTCTCTCCAACCCTGTCGTTCCCGGTTGTGGACCGTCTCATGGGGGGGCAGGGACAGGTGTTCAAGAAGAACCGCGAGTTGACCGAAATCGAGCAGACCATCATCGAGAAAGTGCTGTATCGTTCTTTTGACTGCCTCCATGAAGCCTGGGCGAATGTCCTGCCGCTGAATCTATCCCTGGAAGCGTCGGAAACCAATCCCCAGCTTCTCATGCAGCGATATCTTCCCTCCGAAATGGTCATCCTGATGACCTTCGAGGTCAGTATGGGCGATATTTCGGGGACACTCTCATTCTGCATTCCCTATCCTACGCTCGAACCCATTGCCATGCAGCTTTCGAGCACCTCCTGGTTTTCCGCCGCGAAAAAGGAACTCTCCGAGGACCACGCGGAAATCCTCTATAAGCGACTCAAACGGGTCAATCTGCCCATTATTGCGTATTTGGGTTCGGCAAAATTGAAGATCCGGGAATTGTTGGATCTCACCGAAGGGGACGTACTTCAACTCGGCCAACGGATCGATGAAGACCTCTATGTTTGCGTGGGCAAGGAATACCGATATCGAGGTGAGGCGGGGACACACCGCAAGAAAAAGGCCGTGAAGTTGAAGCTGATCCTCCCCAGCAAGGATGAGATGTGAGACAGATCATGGGTGACTGGAAAGGGCTTCGGGAGAATAAAAGGAGAGAATTATGGTCGCGGAAGCGCTGACCCAGGCTGAAATTGATGCATTGCTCAGCGGCGGGCCTCTGCCGGAATCGGCTCCGCAAGCCGCCGAACCGTCCGGGGCGGCTCCCGGGCCGTCTCTCATTACCGCCGATGAGGAGGATGCCGTCCGCAATTACGCTGAGATTATCGCCTCGGCGGGAAGCAACGTTCTGTCCACCATCCTGGGAGACGATGTCTCCATCAGTGTCGAGGATGTGGTCGAAACCGATCCGAGAACCATCGGCGGCCAGATCAAAGAGAAAGTCGTTTCGTTTACGACGAACTATTCCGGGCTTATCAGCGGACAGACCCTGGTGAACCTGGGTTTTGAAGAAAGTCTGAAACTGGCAGGGCAGATGACAGGTGGCGGCGAAATTCAAGAGCTCGCCGATGTGGAGGAGAGCGCTCTGAATGAGGCGGTTCAGCAGGTCATCAGTGCCGCCAATACGGACCTTGCCGCGCAACTGGGCGGTGAGGTGGGGATCGACCCACCGGATGTTGTGGTCACTCCGGACAACCTGGCGGATCTGCTTCCGCCTTCGGATCAGCGTGAAATTCTGGTTACCTATCAGATTGCGTCGGCCGGCCTTTCCGGCAGGCTGACCCAGGTTCTGCCGCGCAACCTGGTGCAGGGGATGATGGATGCCGCCGCCGGTGCGGGGACACGAGGCGCTGTCTCCGATCATCGCGCGTACGCCAGCTCCCGAACCGCGCCGGAAATTCTCACTCAGCCCGCCGCGTTTCAGCCGCTTGTGGCGGAGGGCAGGGGACCCAGCGCCGACATCACCAACCTGGAACTGATCCTGGATATCCCCCTGGAAGTTAAAGTCGAGCTGGGGCGAACAACCCGCAAAATCCGCGAGGTGCTCGAACTGGGGCCTGGCTCCGTGGTCGAACTGGATAAACTCGCCGGTGAGCCGGTGGATATCCTGGTGAATGAAAAATTATTCGCTAAAGGCGAAGTCGTGGTCATTGATGAAAACTTCGGTGTCCGCATCACGGACATTATGACGATTGAGGAGCGCATTGAAGCGCTGAAATAGCGGTATGGCGGAAGCAGCACGAAATCTCAGGATTGTGGATCTGCTGTCCCTGCGCCCCGGGCAGGTGCTTCGCCTTCACCGTGTCCATGACCGTCCGGTTTTACTGCCCTCCGAGGAGAAGATCCCGGATGAGGAGGTCCTCGCAGAACATGTTCCCGCCGGCCAGCCCAGCCTTCTGGCCGGTAACCTCAGCAAGATTCTTGAATGCGCCGTGGAGACACAGGTTGTGATTCGCCACGATGGTGGCAAAATACTCCAGGTATTCCTTCTCGACCCGCGCTCGTGGAAATACCTCTTGCAGGAAACGGGCACACAGGTCGAGCTGCGCATCGGCGGGAGGATCTTCGCCCATGGAGTAGTCCAGGGTGGAGAGGAACCGGGTATCCGGATCTCTTCGCTTGTGGAGCGCAGGTAATGCACCGTTCTCGAATCCCCACGTTCTCAGCGGCAGGTCGACTCCTGCCCCTCCTACTGGTCGTGTCCTTTCTTGTTCCCCTGTCGGCACAGGACGAACAATCATCGGGCACCGATATCCGTTCCGGAACACCCGCCGCCGGTATTCTGTCCGGCGATGAGAAGAAAACGACGGATGCCCAGAACAACCTCCTGGAGAATATCGCAAAAGACTATGAACGACTGAATTCCTCCCCTACCGGACAGAATGGAACCGAAGCACCATCGAACCTGAAGGATCGGGAAACGGGAGGATACTGGGGGCCGTTGTTTGGATTGGCGGTGGTTGTCGGCCTGATCCTCTGTTCGGGATGGGCCGTGAAACGATTCCTGGGTGGGGGTGTCGCTGTTCCGCGTGGGAAGATGCGCGTCATTGCCTCCTGTCCGCTGTCTCAACGTTCCCGGCTGTATATTGTCGAGGTCGAGGGCGAACGGTTTCTGATTGGGGAAGGAAACAGCCAGGTCTCTCTGATTGGCCGACTGGCCGCAACGGTCGAATCACAGAACATCGACACCGAGCACGCGGACGATGCACCAGCGACGGAGGATCAGGCGGGATTGAATCCGACCTTCGCCGACCGGTTGCGCGAGTGGGAACGTTCCGTCTCAGGGCAGAGCGTGTCGGGAGAAGTTCGAACCAGCCTTCGCCTGATGGAGACGCTTGCGCGAAGGCTTCGCCGAGGCCGGGATCTGTCGGAGGATCGTTGATACCAAGCCTTCGCCACAGGATACAGCCGCTGTTATCCACGTGTTCATGCTATTTCAACGCGATGTCTACTCTCTTCGCCGCAAGAATCCGCACCGGACCCAATAAGCCCGAAGCCGGCAAAGGTCTGAAACCGATGGAACCGCGAAAACTCGCCGAATGCGCTGTTGTATCGCTGCCGTAGTGATCCACAAGATCCCCGGGAATGGGAACCGGCTCTTCCAGCCCGGAGACGCGGTTGATGAGAGTATTGGTCACCACAATCACCAGTCGGTTGCGGCCATGCCGTACGGCCTTGGTAATATCCAGGACCTGATCCCGAACCCATACGGTCCCGAGGTTGTTGTCGTTCAACTCGACCACCGCGACATTGCCCACCCGACCGAGATCCAGTTGCAGCTGCAAGTCCGGTGCAAGGTATTCTTCAGGTAAATCGAAAGCCGTCTCATAGTGGCCACTGCCGCTGAAATGTTCCGTGAGCGGATTTTCAGTCCAGGAAACGAGATGGGTAAGCGTGCTGTCTACCGGTGGAAAATTGTCTCCTGCCAAAGTCATCCGCCAGTGACCGTCAATCCGAAATGGCGCGGGAATATCCTCTACCGGAACGGTGTAGGATCTGTCGTTAAGGGTAACGTAATGTGGACCGTTGTCTCGGCTGAAAGCCTGCACCGTATCTTGCTCGATCGCAACAATCTCGGCGAAATTGCTTTCTGCCACGTGGAGGGAGTCCTCGCCCGCCTGGAAAAGCAGAAACGTCGATTCATAAGGCGCCAGATTGAGCGGAATCTCGATACCGTCTGTCTTTGTCTGATACTCCCACTGACGTGTGATAGCGCCGGTGTAAGGACTGCATCGCCAGGGGATTCTATCGTGAACGCGGAAGGTCACCGGAATGGTGCTTCGGCGGTCCTGGATGTTCGTTACAAAATAAAGATCGGCGTCATCGAGTCTGCGATGCACATAGGTCAGGCCGTTGTTCTCTCGTAATCCTTCCAATGCAAAGTCGATGCCGAAATCCGGTGCGACATGTTCTCGCAGAGTCTTTACGAACGGATCCAGTGCACTGCTGCGCCAATCCAGAACATCCTGACGATGGATCACCCGCTGAATATGATACGTGCAGCCCTTGCCGTACGCCCGGCACGCTGTGTCGTCATCACCGGACGGTTCTGCGAACATCTTGCCCGCGATGGCCCGTACTTGCTCATCATTTCCCGTATAATCCGCAAATCCGACCGAAGCCTCCGGAATGCGTTCCAGGGCAATGATCACTCCGCCGTTCTGTACGTATTGCTGCAAAGCCTGGAGCGTGGCCAATGGCATGGCCTGTATGTTCGGCAGGATAAGAAGGCGATAAGACATCGCGCCGACATGAATCCTACCATCAGTCAAATCTGCCTGGTTCTGCAGAACGTCATCGTTGATCAGATCGAAATTATATCCATTGGCGGCGAGCAGCTTGCCCAGATCGCCCCAATAGAAATCCCGTGTCCATTTGCGCGCGTTCTGCACATCGAGAGTCCATTGATTAGCCAGGGGAGAGTACACGGCTACATCCTTTTGGGGAGTACCAAGCCTCAGCATGGTGCAGCAACGTGCGAGATAATCGGCCAGCAGCCGATAGTACTTCCACCAGATATTGGTATGGTTCAGCACAACCTCCCAGGGCAGGGCACGTGAGGGTGCGGCGATCCTCTCGGGCGTATAGCAGTACAGGTGATTGTAGAATTGGTTCGCTCCGGCGCAGAGAAATCCGTCGCTCGCTATTTTGAGTTCTTCCAGGGTCGCTCGATATATTTCCCAATGGAGATACGTGTACGCTTCAACACCGATGATGTTCCGGCCGTACAGATCGGCGCCGGAAGCAACGTACCGTCTTGGTCCGATGCGTGTGTCAAACCAGGGAACGGCATCTTTTTCTCCCGGAGTGATTTCCATAAAAGGCAGATCTACGGCACCGGCTCCCTGCAGGATATCCGTGGGAAATCCATAAGGTTCCATACTGCCTTTCACATGGTGATCGTGACACCATCCCAGGAAAGCGTTGAAGAAGATCTCCATTCCGGCGTGGTGAAGGAAGTCGTTCACATCGTATTTGATCTTCGGCGATATTTCACCGACCGGCCACCACAGGGCGGGCAGAAACCTGGTGAGGTCGTATCCCTTGTATTGCCGAAACTCAGCCATCAGGTCATCGCTCCAATAGATGCCATTCGGCAAGCTCGCCATCTCAAAACTGTCGCAGTGCAAGGCTTCCACGGTCTTGCCGAATTCATCGCCCACAGCCTCATAAAATCTACCCCCGATGAAATCGCAGTAATGAGTCATAGCCTTTTTGCTGAAATGATCGACGCACCAATGCTCCTGTCCGTAATCCGGACCGACGGTTTTCTGGCCGGTGTATTTCAACCGGAAAGCCATAATTCGCCAAGTGCCTTCAGGAACGGACCAGTCGAGCGTGGTTTCTTTAACGCGCGACGTCAAATCGATAAGGGAATCCGTTTCGATTCTGCCATCAACTACTATTCCTGCCACAACGGCTACCAGTATGTCGACCTCCGGAATATTTTCAACATGGATTTCGCCGCGATGGTCCGGTGCTTTTTCGTATTTGGGCAGTTGACCGGAGAAATCACGCGGACCGATTACCTCCACAGCCGCCGGTACCAGGCTCTGACTGCGTTCCTCCGGCGGCACCCAGTATCCGCCAAACACCCAGCCGCCGCTGAAATTGAGTATGACCTTCATGTCTAATTCGCGTGCGGTCAGCACCGCGTGCCGCAGCATGGCAAGATGCTCATCCGACAGAAAGGGGATGGAGCCTTTTTCATAGATCGGCGAGAAGGCGCTGTTGATCAATACCCCGCCCATTCCCTGTTCATGCATCTGCTTGAGTTCCCACGTGATTTCCTCTTGGGTTACCGCGCTGCCGGGCCAGAACCAATAAGTCTGCGGGCGACATTCAATGGGAGGATCAGAAAAATCGCGGCGAATGTTCTCGTCTATAGGAGCAGCGGGAACGCCGACCGCAGCGATCAGGATTGCGATCAGGAATTGCAGATTATGTCGTAGCGAGTTCACAGAAAGCACTGTTATGCACCTTTATTCTCTCAGAATCAGCAATGGAGTATCCGGAGTGTCAAGGAAGATATCGATCGATATCGAGCGAACCGTGAAATACGCCCAAAATATCGACTGCCCCCGTCGGCTTCAGTAGATACGCAATCCGATAATGACCATAAAGCAATATGCGAATTTCGCCATCCGATTCGCATCGATATGTGTGCCCGATCTGTGGAAAGCGATGGAGGATCTGCGCCCGGTCATAAATCTCCTTTATGACCTTGTGCGCAATCACAGGATTGTCTTCGGCAATGTAGTTGTATATATCCTGAAGCCGGCGCAGGGCTTCCTCGGTCCATCTTATTTCTGCCATGTGCGGATGCGCTGTTCCATTTCCTCATTTGACATCAGCCGTCCCTCGCGGGAGTCTGCCAGACCGCGTTGAAGCATTCGTTCAAAGGCCAGTTCCCGCATGATTTCTTCATAAGTGGCATCGTCGGGTTGAGCCTGAATCACATCGGTCATTCGATCTTTGACTGTTGACATTTTCGGTTCCTGTCGATAAGTCTGTCTTTCTTTGAAGTTACAATTCGTGCGTCACGGATGTCAAGGAGATGATTCAACGTCCGTCCCGACCCTCCAAATCCAGAAGAAACCGTTTCACATCCAATCCGCAGCCGAATCCACCTAGTTTCCCTTGGGCGGCGATCACACGATGACAGGGAATCACAATGGGGATCCGATTGCACCCTACCGCCTGCCCTACCGCCCTGGCCCCACGGGGACAACCGACTTGCGCGGCAACCTGCCCGTAAGTCAGGGTCTCTCCATAAGCAATTTCCGACAGCGCTTCCCAGACTCTTCTCTGAAACGGTGTGCCGAGAAGTTCAACGGGAATGCCGAACTCCCTGCGCGATCCGGTGAAGTACTCTTCAAGTTGTCTTTGTGCCAGATCAAGCAACGCTGTCGATCCCTTCAATACCCGAAATCCACAGCATACCAGGGAGTCCCGGAATTCGGATTCGCTCTGTTTGATTCCCACCGCAATCAGGCGTTCATCGGAGTCGGCAAGACAAATCCGTCCGATGGGCGATGAGAAGGAACGGAAGAGGCAGGAATGATTCACTTCAGCACTCCTTTCTTCGGCAGGAAATCGCGCAATGGGCAATCCTCGCATCGCGGTTTGGCCCGGCAGAACTCATTCCCGACAGCAACGATCTGCGCGTGAAAGTCGTTGTACAGTCCGATATCTTCAGGCAGATTCGTCGTGAACCAACTCTGAATCCCGTGATAATCGACTTTCTCCGGCAGCCAGCCGTGACGGGTGACCACACGATGGGTGTACAGGTCAACGACAAAGATCGGCAGTCCGCCCGCATACAGCAGGATGGAATCGGCGGTTTCAGGGCCGATCCCGTTGACTTGCAGGATTTCCTGCCGCAGCCTTTCCAGCGGCTGACGGAACATCGCGGCAAGGCTTCCGCGATAATTCTGCTCCAGGAAATTCGCAAAGGCTTTCAGCCGTCGCGCCTTGATATTGTAATACCCCGACGGGCGAATCAGCTCCGCAAGGTCTTTTTCCTCGATTCGGATCAGCGCCCTCGCGGAGAGCATTTTGTGCGCTTTCAGGTTCGCAATGGCGCGTTCGACATTCTTCCAGGCGGTATTCTGAGTTAGAATGGCTCCGGTAATGATTTCGATGGGCGTCTGCCCCGGCCACCAGTTGCGGTGACCGTAGCGATGAAAAAGCGTGCGATAGACCGAGAGCAGGTCCGGGACTATCGACTTGTTTTCTGAGTGACGAGCGACCATGAGTTCATCCATGCATGAAAAAATCGGGGGCATCTCCGCCATTCTACCGGCATACAATGAGGCCCCATGTATCGCGGAACTGATCCGGTCCCTGGATGCGCAATTGCGCGGCCTGGGTGTTCCGTATGAGATCATTGTTGTGGATGACGGGTCAAGCGATGGGACCGGGGACTTGGCGCAGGCAGCGGATGCACGGGTCCATCGTCACGCCGCCAATCGCGGCTACGGGGCAGCAGTGAAAACCGGGGTCCGGCTGGCAAGACAGGAATGGATTCTTCTGATGGATGCGGATGGGAGTTATCCGGCGGAGGCGGTTCCGGACCTTGTTTCGTATCTCGAAGTGGCCGATATGGTTGTCGGTGCGCGGACGAAGCCGGGAGCAAAAATTCCCCGGTTCCGCCAGCCGATGAAATGGCTCCTGGGCAAAGTCGCAAACTATCTCGCCGGTCGAAAGATCCCCGATCTCAACTCCGGGATGCGTCTCGTTCGTCGGGACCTGTTCGAGGAAGCGCGCGGTCTCTTGCCGGATGGATTCTCACTGACCACGACATTGACTCTGCTGTTCTTTTCCGAGTCGCGCTATGTCGAATATGTCCCCATCGACTATCACGAGCGTGCCGGTTCCTCCAAGTTCCGTCCTGTGCGGGACACGTGGAACCTGACTCTCCTGCTGATTCGGACGGTGCTGCTGTTCAATCCGCTGAAAATCTTCCTGCCGTTGAGCGCGTTGCTCCTGCTCGCAGCGGCACTGGTGGCCGTCCTGAGTTACACCATCCTGGAACGGTTCCTGGATACCACCTTTGTGGTGTTGCTCCTGTCCTCGATGCAGTTCCTGGCCCTCGGATTCCTGGCGGACCTGATCAACCGGAGACGGCGGTAACGGAGACGTTCTCTTCCCCCTCTCCCGCCGGGAGAGGGTCGGGGTGAGGGAAAATCGGGTGGCACAGGCATCCTTATGGCTTCATCGGTTCCATTCGAAAAAGCGTCATTTCCGGTGGGCAGAACAAGCGGATGGGAGGGATTTCGTTGTAATGCTCGCACCCGATCCCCGCAGAGACATTCAGATGAGTCTCCCCGACAGGGCGATACCCTCGTCCCCAGGCAAGCGGAATCTCCGAGAGAACCGTCAGCGGCCCAAAACAGGGGATACGAATCTGTCCGCCGTGAGTGTGTCCCGCCAGGCATAAGTCGATGGGAATATCCTGGACGGCCAGGATGAAATTGGGAGTGTGTCCCAGAAGAATAGTGAAATCCTGCGAATCGGTTCGATCGAACCATTCCCGGATCGGTTGGGGATTGGTGCTCCACGATTGATCCAGCGTCATTCCATACAAGTGCAGACGATGATCGCCCCAGGGGATGACGATGTCTTCCGATTGCAGTACTCGCATGTTCCCCACTCCGTTCGCGAAATAGTCCATTTGATCTACGTCGGTGTTGCCGAGGACGGTGAACAGACCCAGGGAAGGAGAGAGGGTATTGAAAAGGGCCTTGATTTTCGGGTATTCACTGTCCCATGTGCTGGCGGGAACCGGTTGAAGTAAATCCCCGGTGTGGACGATGAGATCGGGATTCAATTCGCGGATTTGGGCAAAGACGCTTTCCTCATATTCTCCGACATGCGCCGATTGGATATCGCTGATATGAAGCAGGGTCAGGGGGCGACCCAACTTGGGAGTTTGCAGAGTGATTGTGCGCAAAACCAGGCGATGAGGTTCTATGTGGGTGGCGTACAGATGGACGGCGGAAAGGAGGACAGCCAGCGCGATCATCCCAAGCGCACATCTCTTTGTTCCGACAGAGAGGGTCTTCTTGCGACCGATGAGCAGTATCAAAATCCCCGTGCACAAAAGAATGACGGGAATCACGAGTGTGTTGAAATTGTAGACCCTTCCCACCATCCCCAGAGGGAAATGGGGTATCAGCAGGCATTGAGTCAATAAAAACAGATTTCCCGTGACCCAGATAATCCCCGCTAATCCTGCCAACGCTTGAATCCAATCCCCGGCATTTCGGAATAGAAGAATGGTCCTGGGAGTGGCTTTCTTGGATGAATCGAGGTCTGTCATGAATCACCGCTCTTGCTGATGGATATTGCGTATTCGGAGATACTATAACAATCCCGTCCCATCCCGTCATCGCGAGCCTCCCTCCGGCGGAGCCGGTGATTGGGATCAAGAAAGCATGGCCCACGCGGGGCCACCGCCGACCCGTCATCGCGAGGAGCAGCCCGGAGTCCGCGAAGGGCGGCGACGTGGCGATCTCAGGCTTGCTGAGATTCCCCCTCTTCCTCCGGGAGAGGGTCGGGGTGAGGGAAAATGGCCCGTGCCGGAATCGCCGGGGGATTGACAGCGTACTTGAGGGAAAGTACCGTACGAATGGTGAGATGTCGTATTCTCTGAGCGGACCCATCTGGGAAATCCCAGGTTGAAGGAAAAAAGCGACCGGGTATAGGAAGTCTCAACAATAAGGGGGATTTGCCATGACAGATCAACAAACAGGTCTTGCCAACGAGGAAAATAGCCGTAATTCCGTTCTTCGTATTTTTTTGACTGTTTTGTGTGCCTGCCTGTTCCTTCTCCCAACCGCGGAAGCGGAACTGGAATATCTAGGCTCCGTCGGCGGCGCTGTTGTGGATATCGCCGTCTATAAAGATCCCAACGGTTCGGGACAAACCTACGCTTATGTGGCGCAAGGCACAGCCATCCATGTGATGGATACAAGCGATTCGCAGAATCCTGTTCTCGTTCGACGGATTCAGCCCACAACCGACGTTATCCGTGGTCTCGCAATCGTGGATCATGTATTGATATTTGCCAATAACCGATCCGGTGTGTACCTGTATTCACTGGAAGATCCGACAAATCCTTGCCTTTTGAGCATTGTCCAACGAACGGCTCATGATGTCTTCGCTTGCGGGTGGGCTATGATCGTGGCGGACTACACTCACGGAGCCGGAGTCAGCAGTTCCACAATTTATCGCCACATCCTTTATGACATTTCCGATCCTGCAATGCCGGTGAAATTGGGAGATCGTAGTCATTATGCCTGGGAAATGAGGCCTAGTCCCAGTTGTTTTTTTGCGGAACACACCCCGGATCGGATGCAATCACATTTTTACTGGTACGAGCCTCAATGCCCTATTTTTAAGGATACGATAAACTATTCCACTGAGAAGCCATTCAACGATCTTCTCTACAGTAACATTTATTTAACCAAATGCTATGCATTGGGCCTGTTCACATATAAGGAACGCGGATATGTGACTTTATCTACCGCGCTGGAGGTCTATGATTTCTCCGCCGCAGCATCCCCTGCAAACGTTGCCTCTGTAACCGTGTCCGGCGTTGTGGCCGGCGCGATACAGAACGACGAGCGTGCCTATATACCGACAAATGAAGGACTCACCGTATTGTCGCTGGCTGACCCGGATTGCCCGGAGATCATCGAATCCATTTCCCTGCCGTTTCGCACCATTCGCGTTGTTGATGATGTAGCCTATGGTGTCGGTTCCGAAGGTTTTGCGATGGCGGAATTGCATGGTCCTTATGCCGGGAAGACGGTCCAGACTGACTTTGAGATCGGCTGTGTGCAGCAAGTTCTCCTGCATAACTCTACCCTTCTAATAAGAGAAGAAGAGCGGATCAGTTTCCTGAACTTCACCTCACCGAGCGAATATGAATTGGTCGGTCAGTTTGATACCGGCGTTTGTTCGGACAATCTTCAGATAGATGGCGATACCCTTCTTATTCCGAAAGAAGACACCTATTATCTTGCAGATATATCGGATGTCGCTAATCCATCCATATACGGAAATGTTCCCGCCTATGATTCTTATCTAAGCCCCGTCCTTACAAATGGATTGCTTTTCCTCTGCGATGGAAATTGGGAAGTTCGTTGGCACGTGTTTTCTCTCCTCGATCCCCCCAATATCGTCGAAATCTCGGATTTCAAGATCAACAGCTATGAAGCATTCACCAAATCGGGTATTATCCTTTATACGATGACCGGTTCAGGCGCGGTTAAAATTGATATGCACAACATAGGACAGCCTGATAATGTCCAATATGTTGGTGAATTTGCCCCTGCTCCTGGTGCTTCTTGCAGAGATCCCGGTCCGGTATTGTCCGTAAGCGAGCGGAATTTATTTATTATTTGTAATGCTAATACCCAAAGTATATTGTTTATCTGTGACATTTCCAATCCGGCATCGCCTGAAAAGATCAGCGAGACCATTATTCCCGGTACATATAGTCAGATCCTGCCGCAGGGTCGTTTCCTCTGGATGCTTGAATCGGACTTTGACGACATGACGTATTGGCCTTCCCCGACTCGGAACTTGCACCTCATCGATATCTCCGATCCGATGAATCCCATGCAGATTGACGGTCTCAGTTTTGGAAGTGAAGTGGAACCGGCAGGGGTACTGTATAAGGATCTGCTATTTCTCCCCGGCGCTGAGGGTGGACTTCACATGATCCGTAACACAGAATATCACGGTGAGTCTATCGACAATTGGGAGGATTTCTGAATCGAACTATATGGCGCCGGTCCCTTTCCGGTGATCTTTTCTGGATGGCAATATATCCTGGCGATATTCGATTAACGAGGTTCACGACATGAGAAACATTTCATTCCATCACACAGTCTTATTCGCCCTATTCGCCCTGCTTCTTTCGCTTCCAGCGCACAGCGACGGCGTAACCATCATCGCCCATGGCTGGAATCCCAACTCGGAATCCCCGGTCTGGCTGTCTGAGATGCAGACCGCGATTGCGGAGCGATACCTCGGCGGCGAGCAGAATTTCGGAAAAATCACGATTACATCAGACTTCCTCGGCAGGCTCACAGCCGTGTGCAACCCATGGAATATTGATCTGGCGAGTTCATCGACAGGCGAGATCATTGTCACGTTGGACTGGTCCTCTGTTGCAAACCATCTTCTGCCGAACGGCAAATCCACCCAGGAGATTGCCGCCGCTGTAGAGAGTGTTATCCTCAACGGGCAGAACGGGAAGAAAGCGCTTGCTGAACTGCCGATTCACCTGATCGGACACAGCCGGGGCGGATCTCTTGTCTGCGAGTTGGCGAGACGGCTCGGCGAACAGGGGCTTGTTGTAGATCACCTTTCGCCGCTCGATCCGCATCCCCTGACCGCATCCGACCCGCAGAGTTCCCTTCGGACCATCATCGACGCCCCGGCCCTGGTCTATGAAAACGTGGTTTTTGCCGATGCGTTTTCCCAGTTCATCTCGTACCCTCAGGGACAACAGATTCCCGGGGCCTATAACCGCTATTTTGCGTCACTCCCCGGCGGGTATCACAATGAATCCGGCGGCGCTTTTGCCGATCATCGCAATGTCTATCTCTGGTATCACGGCACAATCGACTTGTCCGAATCCACAGGCAACGGGGAGGCGGAAATCGGTGCGCAGGAGCGTCAATCCTGGTGGAACGAATACGAGACAGAGAATGGGATTCGAGGTGCCAGGAGCGGATTCTATTATTCCCGTATCAACGGGAAAGGTAACCGCCTGAGCGCAGACCGCCCCGTATCCGAAGGGGATCGGATTGTGGATGGATATAATCAATCTGTCGGTGGTGAGGGAGCGCGCGAATCTCTGGCATGGAGCAGCGCTGTCTGGCCCAACATTGTGCGACTCGAAATGCCAAGAGGCGACAGCGGTGTTCATCAGATCGCCGTCGGTACGCCGTTGGAGATCCGGTACGCTCTACAGGATTATGACAGCGAAAGCACGGTCTCTTTCTATGCCGATTTGGATAGAAATCCGTACAACGACAATGCAATACCGCTCGGCAGCCAAACACATTCCGCGACGGGAAAGAATATCCTGCGGACCTCGTTCACGTGCGAAACCTCTACATTAACGCAGGATACGATTCACTATATCGCTGCAAAAATCACGGATACGGTTCGCACACGGTATTTCTATACCGCGGCTGCCATATACTCAACTTCGGGACCGTCGGGCGTAGCCGAATGGACTTTGTATTAGTCATCCCTGAAGAGATTCTTATCTTCCAGGGATCACAAAAAAGTGACCTTGGGAAAAGAGCCTTATCAATCCTGTAGGGGCGGGTCTGAGACCCGCCCCCTACAGCATCAATCTTCTCCCTCTCTCTCCGGGAGAGGGTTGGGGTGAGGGAACATCGGGTGGCACCGGCATCTTGCCGGTGGCGGCACACTAGAACGATGGGAATATCGGCCGCAGATAGGCGTGCGTCAAGCGCAGACCCTCATCGAATCGCCCGTTTCTCTGCGAGAACGTCGAGTCTTCATGCTCGACCACCATGTTCCCGTTATAGCCCACTTCAAGCAGCGTCGTGAAAATGTCCTGCCATTTCAGCACGCCCCAGCCGGGAATACGGAAGCGGAACGATCCGCCCGTGCAGCCACGCTGATACATCTTCTCCGGAAGGAACTCCACGTCCTTGAGATGCACATGATGGATACGCGGAGCGAACTCGCGGATCACCCGCAGATGGTCGATCCCCTGCCAGTACAGGTGAGAAGCGTCGTACTCAAACCCGATGGCCTCGCTGGGGATCGCCTCGAACATCCGGCTCAGCCCTTCCGGGCAGATGCCGATGTTGATCCCGTGATTGATATCGTCCCCGCCGACCCAGTTCTCAAAGACGACTTTCACGTTGCTGTCTTCCGCAACGCGGGCAATCGGCTCGAATGCCTTCTTGAAGTCGGGGATACTGTCCTGAATGCTCTTTGCGGGATCGCGTCCGGTCATGGCCGCGACACATTTCACACCCATTTTACCCGCCGCCTGGATGACTGTTTTCATAAAGGCGATTTTCTCCTCGGTCTGATCCGCCGGGTGGAGATAGTTCGTATAGGCCGCCAGCGCGGAGATCTCCAGGTTGTGCTTGGCGAAATCGTCCAGCATTTGTTTCTGCCCGTCCGCCGTGGCAATCGCATCCCCGGCAGGATTGCCCTCGCGCACTTTCACGCTCATGCACTCATACCCGATATCCTGAAGCACCTGAAGCCGATCTTCCCGGTAATCATCCAGCACACCCAGTTTCCGCACGGGTTTCTTTGCTGCGGCCTCGGTTCCTGCGGCATGGGCCTCTTTGGCGAGAGCGATTCCGGCAGCCACTGCTCCTACTCCGACTGTTGCACGTTCCACAAATGTTCTGCGACTCAATGAAGACATGTTTCAATATCCTTTCACAAGATGAGGACTCGTTCGATTGTCAAAACGAAAACAGGGTATCCGATCCGGTGGGATTGAACAATGCAGGTCAGGCGTGGATGAAGGCCGTTGGTCGGTACTTACAACAACATCTTGAATTCGTCGATACTCAATCGGGCTTGTTTCAGTATCTTGGAAAGGGTATTCCGCTTGATAGGGAGATGAGCGGGAACGGTCACTTTGAGTGTTTCTCCTGATATGCGCTTTTGACGTCGGACATGGCTTCCCCTCTGACGTACTACAATCCACCCATCGCGCTGCAAAGCCCGGATGACTTGCCTATACGACAGACTTGGGATCACGGTCATACGGCAAGTTCAACAATCTCAGAATTTGGGGCGAAGACCTCATCGTCTTCAATAGGTTCCAGGTATAGCTCGATGGCTTCTTGGATATTGCTGATTGCCTCCTCCCTGGTGTCTCCTTCGCTGATGCAGCCCGGCAATGCAGGAACGATCACCGTATAGCCACCTTCGTCACTTGGTTCCAAAATAACTTTGATTTGCATCTCTGCACCTCTTTTTCTGAATGATATCAGATTATCGCTTTTCGGCAGATGTCCAACTCTCAGCACCATTCGCCACTCAGCCCGGGAATATTCTACGGTCAAATGAGCGCCGATCCGTAGCCTTCAGAACGCCATTCCCGGAATAAATGCCCTCAATCGTCTTGTTCATCCTAATCGAATTGCAGGCGAAGCTGCCCTGCAACCTGCTGGATATGCTGACGGGCAAGGTCGTATTCTTCCTCGCCATTCATGTGCTCCATCATCAGCGGAATGTCCCGGTTATGCTGAGAGAGCCTGGTCAGATACTTCCGATAGTCGAACACGCCCAATCCAATGCGCACTTCCTTGAGATACATTGTGAGTTCCTCACCCATGCGGACATCCTTGGCATGGCAGCTCACAATCCATTCGCCCAACTTGTCAAAACATTCGTCGAGCAATTCGCCGGTGTGGTAATACCGCTGGGGGCAGTTGACCAGGTTGACAGGGTCCAGGTGGACCCGGAACGCGGGACGGTCGATTGCACGAATCAATTGCAAATAGGAATCGGGGCTGTCCGGGATTGCCCAGGGCATGGTTTCGATGGAGAAGGCGCTTCGTTTGGGTTTGACGGAATCAATCACATGACGTGCGTTTTCAACCGCAAGGTCGAGCGCCTCCCCGGTGAGGTTCTTCGGATGAGCGCCGTACCAGAGATCCGGGCTGAACGATCCGGCGATATCCACGCAGCAGAGCGCGCCCACCTCATCCGCCAGCGCCATCCCCTCGCAAACGCGCTGAAGATTCTCCCGGCGTTTGGTTTCGTCAGGATCCATCATATTGCACCAGACTCCCACTTCCGCAATCAGGACGCGCTCTTTCGCGAACGCATCGCGGATAGCGCGAATCCGGTCCTTGTCCTCGATGGAGACTTTGGGGCAATAGGCCGCACCATACCCGACTTTCCGGTGAGCCTGCGCCAGTTCCACCGGGTCTTGCGTATCGACAAAAACGGGACCGCCAAGTCGCATGATTTTCTCCTTTTACAGGCTTAATCATCCTGCGGGCCGTGGATCGTCCGCGCGAATTTAGAGAAAAATGCCCGAACGCGTTCCGGAGTTCTCTAAGAGGTCTTACGATCAGTCACCGTCATTTGGCTTGCAGAATGACCTTGATCTGCATGTGCGCATTCCATCTTACGATTGTCCGGGATTGTGGTTTTTGTTGTAGTTTCACAAGGTATTGCACTGCTTTGTCTTTCCCGTTCCTTCAGATCACGGTAGATCGCTCGGAGGTCATAATTGAAACGCGCCGCGTATGCATCACGCGCGCGACGGACTTCTTCGACGATAGGATCTGACCAAGTCATGGTTTTACCTCCAACATTTCCTCCGGAGTACAGATAATTGGACATAGGAATCCCTGTCTCGAACATACGGTCTCAATTTGGACGCGCATTGTTGCATTGGCCATGTGCCGGCAATTCCAGGTCAAGAGGTAAGGCACATGGTGAACGGCAGCCACTGCAATATGGAGCGCGTCATTCCCTGCTTTCGCCGGAAAAGATCCAGCACGGACCAGTTCTTCTGCCAACAACAGGGCTTCCTCTTTGATCTCCAATAGGGTCATTCGAGCCAGTAGCACAAGCCTTTCTTGCGCAGCTTGGCCATCTCCATCTTCCGCTTCCTGCAGAACCAATTGTGAAATACAAAGTTCGAAACGATCGCGACAAGTATCCCACCACTCCTGGGTAACCTGCTGATGCCCCGCAATGATCACATCACGGCTGGGACGAGCAGTCAGATAACTGATGAACGTGGTTTCAACGTAAACTCGCTCCATTGTGGATTACTATACCTCAACCGTCTGGTCCAACTCGGCACTCGCTTCCGGATGAAAGTGGAATCTC
>JAKPYU010000789.1 GCA_029568995.1 Candidatus Omnitrophota bacterium
ATGGCGATGGATTCTTCGACCGATGGGAGGTCAATCTCGACAACCGGGGCAGCCCGGAGCGGGTTGCCGAGAATGTCCAGCAGGTGCAAATGCTTCCCTGGGACTACGCGGCCATTCAGGGTTTTTACCTCGACCTGCTTCCAAAAGTCATCGCAACCAATCAGAGTGTGATTGCATCCGTTCGGCAAAAGGGACTCTCCGCGGCAGATACCATCGTCCCCGCCGCAGTCGAGGAAATGGAGACGCATCTCGGCGAGATCGCCAGTCAGGAGCGTCTGCGCTATGTCACCGACCTGCTGAAAGAGTATTACGTGCACGCCGTCCTCATTCGCCTCGATGAAATGGTGGCGGCAACCTCCGTCCCGGAACGCCGCACCGAATGGTCCACACTGAGAGACGCCCTGGATAACGCCTTCAACCGGGGATACATGGACGGAGTCATTGCCCTGCTGGAACAGGTACAGGAACTGCCGAAGCCGAAACAGTCCGAGCCGAAGAAAATCGCCGTTCGTGTTTCCAATCCCTTGGACCGCGCCCGCGACTCCGTGCCGGTCGTGATTCGATTGGCCGATCTTCCTGAAGATTTTAAAACCAGTCCGTTTCGGGTTGTGGACTCCGAGGGAAAGATCCTGCCCGGCCAAATGGATGACCCGGATGGAGACACCATCAAGGATGAGATCTTTTTCCAGGTTTCTCTCGGCCCGAAAGAGACACGGGTGCTTTCCATTCGATACGGGGATATGGACGCACAACAGGCCTATTCTCCCCGCGCCCGTGCACAGGTCGGCCAGAAATTCTATGTCAGCTGGGAAAGCGACCTGTGCGCATTTCGTTCTTACTTTGGCAAGATGGATGTATTCGGCAAGAATAAGCCCTGCCTGTTCATGCAGGAAATGGAGTCTCCCTGGGTCAATACTCATGCCATGCAGAAAAACGGCATGGATATTCTAAGCGTCGGCCCGACCTCCGGTCTCGGCGGGCTGAATATCTGGCATGAGGGAAAACCGTACCAGGTGGATTCCTACGGTGAAAGCGGGAATCGCGATATCCGTTCGGAACCGCACTTCCGAATCCTGGCGAATGGACCGGTGCGGACGCTGGTGGATATTGCAATGCCGCATTGGAAACTCGGCGACCGTCAGTTTGAGGCCGCAACTCATGTTGTGGCATGGGCAGGCCGACGAGAATGCCGGCTCAGCACGAAAGTCCGCAGTCTCGATGGGAATCCCTTTGAGTTCGGACCGGGGCTGACCATCGTCGGCGAACAGGCGCACTCGGACCCGGAAAATCGCATCCTCTGGTGCTGGGGCGAACAGAAAGATATGGGGGCCGGTGAAATCGGACTCGCGATTCTCTATCCCTCAGAGGCCCTTGTTCAAGAAGAGGATGGGAGCGGACAAAAACTGCTTCGGTATCAAAGCCAGGGCGAGGCGGCATTGGACCTGGTCGTTGTCGGGGGATGGACCCATGACGGACGGTTCAAGAACGGCGAGGATTGGTACGCTTTCTTGAAAGATCTGCGGCGTGAGATCGACACTCCGGTTCAGGTGGAGATAGTCAAATGATGATGGATCGACTGGCAATCCACGGCGGTACACCCACATTTCAAGGAACTTGGCCGAAATGGCCGATCTGGGGCGAGGAGGAACTGGATAATGTCCGTACCGTGTTGGACAGCCCCTTTTGGGGCGGAACCACGCACGGTCCGATGCTCCAGCAGATCGCCGAACGGTTCGCGTCTTATTGCGACTGCAAGTACGGCGTTCCGATGGCGAACGGAACCGTCACCCTGGAACTCTCGCTGAGGGCATTTGAAATCGGCGAAGGGGATGAGGTGATCGTCCCGCCCTATACATTCGTGGCGGTTCCCATGGCCGTGCTGAATGTCGGCGCAACACCGGTGTTCGCCGATATCAGCCGCGAAACCCTCTGTCTGAACCCGGACGCCGTAATCCAGGCGATCACGCCGCAGACAAAAGCAATCATCGTGGTCCACACGGCGGGCCAACCGGCGGATATGCCGCGCATTCTGGAGATCGCCCGGAAGCATAGCCTGAGAGTGATTGAGGATTGCGCCCAGAGTCATGGCGCAATTCTGAACGGAAAGAAAGTCGGCTGTTTCGGCGACTGCGGTTCGTACAGTTTCCAGCAGTTCAAAAACATGACCTCCGGCGAAGGCGGCATGGTGGTGACCGACAATGCCGAGCTGGCGGAACTGCTGGATTTCGGTCTCTCCAAGTTCGGCAGGGTCCGGGGCGGACAGTGGTATGACCATCACCGCCTGGCGACAAACGCCACCCTGACCGAGATCCAGGCAGCCATCCTGATGGCGCAGTTCGACCGGCTGGAAGAACAAACCGGGAGACGCGCCAAGGCGGGCAAACGCCTTCTCGAAAGTCTCGCACAGATTCCCGGCATTCGAACCTATCCCTGGGGACCCGGAACGGACCGGCACGGCTACCATCTGTTCGTGTTCGCGTACGATGCCGGGCAATTCGGCGGCATGTCGCGAGCCGATTTTGTTGCGGCGCTCAACGCGGAACTTGGCCTGAAAGACCTCGCGGCGGAACTGTATCCACGAACGCTTTACCGAACTTCCATGTTCAACCTGGACAAGAAAAGCGTGGCGGGAGCGCCCGGAATGACATTCCGGGTTCAGGAATGCCCGAACGCGGAAGAGGCAAGCCACTGCGCAGTCATGATTCATCAGCGGGCATTGTTGGCTAAAAACGGAGCCATAGACGCCATCGTGGAATCCGTCGAGAAAATCAGGCGGTACGCCGCAGGCAGGTAAATCCAATATGCTGACTTTTGCCGATTACGTCGTCGTTGTCATCTATGGAATCTCCATGCTTGTCCTGGGTTTCATTGCGAAATCGAAAGTGAAGACGGTGGAGGACTATTTCGCCGGTGGACACGGTGTGCCCTGGTGGATCGCAGCCATCTCGCACCATGTCGCGGGATACAGCGCGGTGGTGTTTGTCGGTTTTGCCAGCCAGGCCTACAACGCCGGATTCAGTATCTGGTCCCTGTTTGCGATTCCGACCTTTTGCGCGATGATGATCGGGGCGTTTGTGTGGGCGCCACGGTGGGCAAGACTGAAAGTCTTCTCGGCGGTGGAATACCTGGAGGAACGATACAACAACGTGATTCGCCAGGTTATCGCGTGGGGCGGGCTGGGCGTCAAGTTCATCGACGAAGGAGTGAAACTGTACGCCCTTTCCGTTGTGGTGAATGTCTGCACCGGCTGGCCCATCGGTCCGGTGATTGTCGGCGTCGGCCTGGTCACAATCATTTATGTCCTGATCGGGGGCCTGTGGGCCACCATGCTGACCGATATGGCGCAATTCATCGTCCAAGTGGGCTTCACCGTACTCCTGGTCCCGTTCGTACTGAACGCGGTCGGCGGCTGGGACGCCATGTGGGAACAACTCCCGCCGGAAAGCGGACGACTGTTCAGTAGTGCGATCCCGGCAGAGATGGTGTTTGTGTATCTGATTGTGGCCACCTTGAGTTACAACGGCGGTACCTGGGGATTGGCGCAGCGATTCTACTCCATCGGGAAACCACGGGATGCCCAGAAAGCGGCGTTGTTGTCCGCGCTGCTGTTCCTGGTATATCCCGTTGTCCTGTTCATCCCCGCATGGGCCGGACCAATCCTACTGCGTGCGGGGGAGATCGCCAGCCCCGAACATGCCTATATTCTCGTCGCAGCGAAAGTGTTGAAGGGCGTCGCTCCGGGATTGATCGGGCTGCTTGTCATTTCCATGTTTTCCGCAACCATGTCCATGATCAGCAGCGATCTGAACTCCCTGGCCGCCGTGATTACGAAGGACATTTATCAGCGTAATTTCAATCCGAATGCCGCCAATCTGCATCTGCTTCGTGTGGGTTTGGTCGCCACCACTGTCTTGGGATTCTTCATGATTGCCAGTGCCATGATGGTCTTATCCAATCCATCCATGGAACGCGCCTTTCAGGTCACAATCCAGTGGTTCGGCGCGTTGCTGGGACCGGTGACCATCCCCCTGCTGTTTGGGATGCTGTCCAGGCGATCCTCCTGGCGCGGAGCGCTTGCCTCGGTGATTGCGGGCTTTGCCACATTTGCAATTCTGCGATCCCTCACCAATCAGTTCGCCATCTACACCGGCGGCGAGCTGTTGGTGTCCTTTCTGGTTTTCTTTGGAGAAGGATATTTCTTCGGACCGACCGAGGCAGAGAAAGAAAAAATCTCCCGGTTCTTCCACAGACTTGAAGAAACAAAACTTTGAGGTAGCTGCCACGCAGAGACGCCTGGCCTACTGGTGGGACAGGCCTCCGTGTCTGTCGATGAGATCAATGGGCAATAGTGCAAACGCATTTTCAGGAGACACACACCATGGTCCGATTCAGCCATTGCATCAGAACCGTTCTTTTCGCAGCCTTGGTAATCGGAGGCTCATCTTCGGCAATCCCCGCCGAGGAACTGACCGCCGATGAACACACCGTTCTCTTGTTTCATTTCAACAATTCCCTGGATAGCACATCCGGACAATCGCCGGATCTCGCCGAAGGAATCCTGTTTGAAAACGGCATGTTCGGTCAAGGAGTCCGAATCCATCGGAGCGACGATCCGCAGACCGGAGATCGTCTCCGCTATGCTGTCCCGGAGGATTTCAATCCGGCAGAGGGAAGCGTCGAATGCTGGATTCAACCCCGCTGGATTGGCAGTGATTTTTATTACATGCAAGTCTTCAATCTCAAAGAAATCCGCATCCAGAATAATATCCCGGGCGTGCTCGGTTTGTTCATGCGGATTACGGATAATGAAGTCGGCTATTTGAATGTGGAACATTGGCAGAATACGGAGTGGCACTATGTTGCCGCAACCTGGAAGATTCCCGGTCGCCAGAAAATGTATGTCGATGGGGCGTTGATTATGGACAATCCCGCCACAGAGGTGGACTTGCCCGAGTCTCCCGTGGAGTTTCTCTGGCTCGGTTCGACATCCCCGGTGAACAACTGCGACGCAGTGATTGACGAGTTTCGCCTCAGTGACATCGAGCGAACTCCGCAGGAAATCGGTCAAAGTGTCATGAAGGGAGATTTCCAGGTTTCCGCCATCCGGCTGAGTGTCGATTCTGTTCGACTGCAACAAGGCCGGAGCTTTGCTCCCAAGATCGTTGCCGACACCAACATTGGCGTGTCGTATCTCCCGAACACAATAGCCCAGTGGACTGTGGCGGATCCCGGCATCGCGACAATTGACGAACTGGCAACCATTACCGGGATCGCGTCCGGAACGACTACGTTCACCGCACAATATAGAGATGTATCCGTTTCCGGAACGATCAAAGTCGATACGGTTTATCGTCAACCGGATGAATCGCCTATTGACGATTACTTGGCGACTCCGGCTGCCAATGCGATCTACGATATGCCGATTGTAATCGTCAATTTTTTCCCCATGCTGGATGAGGAATACCTGGAACATCTGTGGGACACCATCACAGTCGAAACCATGAAAGAACGGTTGAATGTCTACTACAAAAGAATGAAATTCATGCTGGAGGAGGGAAGCCGCTATCATGGGTACAAGGACCCGGCAGCCCTGCCATCACTCGGTCTCCGGATTGTGAAAATTATTAACATCTATGAACACATGCCCATGTCCAAAGACATGTGCTGGTGGAATCCGTCGAATTACTATCCCGATTACCAATCCGTATTTGAGCGAATTAACGGGGAATATCTCGTAAATGAATTAGGGGTGAAAGAGTTCTGGATCTGGTATGACGGCTATCGAATGAACGGTTTGGCCTTCGAGCTGCCGGAATCGAACATGTCAAGCCCGGTAACCGGGGACATTTCGAACAGTGCGCGCCTGCCGAACGATCTGCCGGTCTATAATCATTTTTACTCGGTCTACCAACTCGCCCTTCATCGCCTGGGCGGGATTCACAACCACGGGCATCAAATGGAATCCATGTTGAGTTATGTCAATGAGAGACAGGACGGCAATATCGACTTGTTCATTCACAAGTTCTGCGGAATGGATGAGACAAATACCTGGATCACCGGGCGGTGCGGCTGGACCCACATGCCGCCGAATATCGCTTCGGATTACATTTACGATTCCACCGCAACCGTGCTGAGCGATTGCGAAGACTGGCATCCGGATGGAGGAATACAGAAACCGGTCAATGTCGATACCTGGCGAGGAATGCCGTATCCATGGCCGGAGGGAACGGAACTGGGAACCGAACCGCCGTTCTGCCTGGACTTCTCGAGAGCGGAGAATCAATTCTATATGTACTGGCGTCAGAACATACCCGGTTATCAAAACGGAATCGTTTTCGACGGAAACAAGGAAATCACAAATTGGTGGCGGTTTATCGGAGATTGGGACAACGCAATCCGGGAAGGTGTCGGCTTGTATAAGATCAACGAGTCTGCTATCCCGGATGCGTTTCGCAGATAGTCCCGTAGGACCTCGACACAACGGGGATCTATGCATCCTTGCGGCCTGAGATCACAGACCCGCGAAGGTCACCGCTGGCTGCGTCAAAGCGAAACGGCCACGGTACACCGCCGAACGAACAACCCTATACACCCCCAATCCGCCCCCCTATATATCTTTCGCTTCGATGGGATCGAAGCCTTGGAACTTCTCATACCAGTTGTCGGACAAGGAGACCTGTCATGAAACAGCACGGTGCTTTCAGCGTATGCGTGACGGTGTTGTCAATCGTCCTTTCGATGGTCCAGCCGGTAATGGCTGAAGATGAGCCGCAGAATGTCCTCTTCATCAATGTGTCCGGTTATACCGGTTGTTGCTGGAACTATGAGCCGGATATGCACAATGCGTTCGGAACACTTCAGGCATTGAACCCCAATGCCGTTTATCTGAATTTGGGCACAGAAGGAGAAGCCGCGACCTTGATCCAGTCGGGTTCCTTCGATCAGATCTGGGTCGCAGATATTTCGCACACGGGAACCTATCCCACCGATTGGGCCGCCATCGCCGCCTGGTTCGCGGACCTTCCGTCCAAGGAAGTGATCTGTGACGCGCGGTTCCTTTCCTCCTATTGGGGCGGCCAATACATCGACCACGGCAGTAAATTAACGCAGAATTACTATGAGAATCTGAGAATCCGAGGCGGCGGTTTGGTGTTGGCAACCGACGATCAGGACTTCCATCCGGGGATCAACGATTTGATGCCTCTGCTGGGACTGAATTTGTTCACGGGATTCTTCTCTCAATCTAAGCTTCCGGTCGATACCGGAAATCCTCTGATGAACACCCCGAATGACCTGGGGAGTGAGATCTTCGACGATTCCAGCACGGGGCAGGTCCCGTACGGCAGACAACCCAATGGGCTGATTCTGTATTCCGTGGCGTGGCATTCCGGAAATCCCGATACCCCTGGAATCTCGTCCACGGTCGAAGGACTCATCGGATTTCACATCAACATTACGGAACCCCAGGACGATGCTGTCTTTCAAATTGGAGATACCGTCACATTGTCGGCGGAGACCGACGGTGGGGATGCCCCATTCGCATATGCGTGGTGTTCCAGCCTCGATGGAGAACTGGGAACGGAAAATCCCCTTTCCGTGTCCACACTCAGTCCGGGGGAACATGTGATTACAGTCACCTCGAACGATTCGATGAACCGCGTGGATGAGGATTCGGTCACGATTACAGTGGGCGATTCCGGTGGCCCCTCTTCCTGTGACTTGAATGTGATCGACCCGGACTTTACCATCGAGGATTCCGCTGAGTTGGACTATCGCCTGCTGCTTCCCGATGGCGTCGGCCCCGTGTTTTCGGAAGAGAAAGGAATGCTGGTCGTGGCAAGCACAGAACCCTCGGATGAGGTCTTTGGCCGAATTCTCTACCGGGCATCCTACGGAGATTTTGAGGAAGTCGCTGTGCTTTCCAATGCTTCGGCGGAGAGACAGATTCTGAATCTATTCGCGGTCGCGGAGAGTACGGTATGCCTGGTGATCGGAGACCCGGCAACGAAGAACGTATCCTGTGTGGTCTTCCTGCATACGCCGTTCGCGGTTTCCGGGATCTCCAGTTATCTGCTTCATTGACGATGAAGCGAGAAAAGACCCAAGTCGAAGGCCGGTTCCTGAGATTGTCGAAGGGCCGGCCTTCTCTGCATCAAATCATCTCTTCTTCATCCCCCGGCCTGGGGACCAGGATCTCGCCGGATTCCTCCAGGCGGCGGACCACCTCGACAATTCTCTGCTGCGCTTCCTCCACTTTCTTGATGCGGACCGGCCCCATGAACTCGATTTCCTCGTTGAGATCCCCGGCGGCCCGTTCGGAGAAATTACTGAAAATTTTGTTTCGGACATTGGTATTCGCTCCCCTCAGCGCCATCGCCAGATCCTTTTTGTCCACTTCACGAAGGATGTACTGAATCGCCCGGTCGTCCAGAAGCAGCACATCCTCGAACGTGAACATGTGCCGTTTAACTTCCATGGCCAACTGACGGTCCTCCTGCTCCAGGCCTTCCATGATGGTCTTTTCAGATGACCCATCCATGCGGTTGAGAATCTCGGCCAGAGACTCAACCCCGCTCGTTGCCACGGTCTCCTGGGAGAGAACGGTAGCGATCTTCCCTTCCAGAACTCGCTCCACTTCGGCAATCACTTCGGGCGCGGTCTGGTCCATTGTGGCAATCCGTACCGCGACTTCCTTGCGCAGCTCCGCCGGAAGCGCGGACAAGATCTGCGCGGACTGGTCGAACTCCAGGTGCGCCAGAACCAGCGCAATCGTCTGCGGATGTTCGTTCTGAAGGAAGTTCATCAATTGTGCGGGACGAACTTTCCGGAGAAAATCGAACGGTGCTCCCTGCAACAGTCCCTGCAACTTCTCGATGATCTCGATGGACTTGGCCGGTCCCAAGGCTCTTTCAAGGATTTCCCGCGCCGTCGATACCCCGCCATGGCTGATATACTGCTTGGCCATACAGGTGTGATAGAACTCTTCAATCACCTTTCCGGTGATCTCCGGCGATATCGATCCCAGATTCGCGATTTCCAGGGTGATCTGTTCGATGTCCTCATCGCTCATGTTGCGATAGACATCGGCGGCAACCTCGGCACCGAGAAGGGTCAGCAGGACAGCCGCTTTTCGACGGCCTCTCATCTCTCCGGAAGGTCTTTTGTCCTGAACCATGGCGGTCGGCTGTGCGCCGGAATGCACCGGCAGAAAGAGAACCGGGGGCAACCCGGGACTCCGTCTGCACGGCCCTCAACCTGAAATGATCTTACACCCAATATAATCCTATTTTGTCAGGAATCCGACCGCAGGTCAAATGAATTGTGCGGTCCGGCGGGCAGAATTCTTCTCCGAACCTCCATTGGCAGAATCCGCCGCATGGCCTATCGTGAAACACCACTTCGAAAAGAAGGAGGTTTCTCCCTTCGGTCGAAATGACAGACAGGCTACCATTCGTTCGAAATGACGGATTCGTTGTCATTCCGAACGAATGTGAGGAATCTCCGAAGTTCACAATCCGCCATGTCTCAAAGCATTATCCTGTTGCTCATCCTCGCCCTGGTCGCGCCTGCCGGGTCGGCAGACACCACCGCCACACACACCAGTGTTACCCTCATCCCCCCCGGACCCGTGAGTGACAAGATCGAGGTGGAAATCCGCCTCGCCGTGTTCAACAATCTGGAGACCGTGCGCGATGTGACGGCTTGCTTCTATGCGGACCGAATCGACCCGTCGAATGTAATCGGGCAAGGTTCCGCGCATCTTCCGGGCAACGGCCACGCGCTCATTTCTGCCTGGTGGCCCACCGCAGGGCATTCAGGCCATCATGAATTGCTCTTCCACATCGAAGAAGCCGGGCATTCCATTGCACAGGGAACCCAGTCCATCGACGTCATTGCCTCCGAGACTCCTGCTCTTCCCATGCTTCAGGCGGGCTGGGCGGATGCGGGTGCGCTAGTCCCGCCGACCTATCCCCAGGCCCGGCCCACAACGCCGCAGGATGTGCGAAACAAAGTGGACGCAATGAACGCCGTGGGAATGAAGACCATCATTTTTACCTATGTGGAGGCTGTCATATTCGGCTCCGGGCCGTTCTATCCGACAGAGATTTCCGAACTGGGCCATCCACCGCTGGAGTTCGACGTTGTCGGTCTGATTCTCGATCAGGCGGCAATCAACGGCCAGCATGTTTTTCTCGGCCTGGGGCGTGGCAGCGATCTCTATCTGACCTGGGATGGATTCAACGACCCGGCCCGCCTGCAGTTCGCTCTCGATCTGGGGAAGCGGGTGGCACAGGAACTCTGGGATCTCTATTCCCATTATCCCTCGTTCTATGGCTGGTATCTGACTCACGAGGCGAACGACATCGCCGGTGCGGGGAATTATTACAACCCAATGGCCGACTTTCTGCACGAATTCTCCCCGGACAAGCCGGTGCTGATCTCTCCGGCGGGTACGCCTATCCTCTCTCCGTCCATCATTCGAAACAGTCACGTGGATATCTTTGCCTATCAAGATGCCGTCGGATCGGGCTATGTCCCATATCAATACACGTACGATCCGCAGAGACGCATCGCCATGCTGGACCAGGTTTTTTCCTCCTATCAGGCCGCCCACCAGGGAACCGGTAAACACCTCTGGAGCAACCTGGAATTATGGGAAATGAGCGGGCCGACTTACGGCAACGCTTATCCCGCCGATTTCTCTCGTGTCCGGCAACAGATCGAGATCCATCGGAAATACGTGCAGATGATTACCGGGTATGAGTTCCTCGGCATGATGGAGCACCCGGACAGCACGCTGGAGCTGGGAGGACCGAAGGCGGTGCAGCTCTATCGCGATTACCGGGACTATCTGCCGCCCGGTCTCTTGAATATCTCCCAGTGGCTGGTGCGATAATCCCCGCCCTTTCGGTACGACAGGGACCGTGTGCTATGTTAGTCCGCTGATGTGACCTGCTGCGACTTTCAGGAAAGAGGCAAGGAGATTATGACATCGGAATCGACTCCACACGGACCGTCCCGCTACCGATGGGTCGTGTTTTCCTTGCTGGGAGCGGGATATCTGTTCGTCAATTTCCATCGTCTCTGTCCGGCGGTGGTGGCGGTGGACCTGATGCGGGATCTTGACACGGGGGCTGGGATTCTTGGCCTGTTGGCTTCCGCTTACTTCTATCCTTATGCCGTGATGCAGATTCCTTCCGGATTGCTCTCGGATTCATTGGGGCCACGTAAAACCATCACGGGTTTTTTCCTGATTGCGGGGCTGGCGTCCATTCTGTTCGGCATGGCGGGATCTGTCAAATGGGCCATGATCGCACGGGTGCTGGTCGGGCTGGGCGTGTCCATGTATTTCGTCCCCACCATGAAAATCCTGACACGCTGGTTCAAGGT
>JAKPYU010000007.1 GCA_029568995.1 Candidatus Omnitrophota bacterium
GGCTTCCTTTCCAACAGTTCGTTTTTGTGTCGGGAAAATAGCACAGACCGGGATAGGCGCATACCCCCACGTGCCAAGCAGTAGGGCAGGCCTCCGTGCCTGCCAAGCGCCGTAGGGGCAGGCCTCCGTGCCTGCCCGGAATCCGCACCCGGATTGCATTCCGCCCTCAATTCATGCAAGAATCCCCACAGGAAGGGGGAGAACATTTTGTTGACTGATCCCGCAATGCCACAGGAGAAAGAACTCATGTCCCCTCAACTCGAACGACGCGAATTCATCCAATTGACCCTCTCGACCGGCGCCGTGTTTCTCGGCGGTCTTTCGCTCACGCCAACCGGCGCGTTTGCGGATACCGGCTGGGGTAAGTATCCCGGACTTATCAGCCCCGGATGCCGCAAGAGCAAGGTCAAAGTCGCCAAACTCTACATCGGGAAACCGAAACCTCATTGGCCCACACCCACGCTGGATCTCGAAAAAGAGGTTCAGGCGTACGAGCAGGAATTCAAGCGTCTGGAGAATGAATTCGCCGATGTGGAATTTGTCACGGACCAACTCGTGAGCTCCGTGGATGATGTCAAAAAGATCCAGGCGGAATTAGACAGCGCGGATGGCATTCTCATCATTCAACTCTCCATCTGGACCCGGGAACTGCTGGATGAAATCCTGGCACGACGGAAACCGACCGCCGTCTTTGCCATCCCATATTCGGGGCACGAATGGGTGGGATTCGGCGCTCTCCAGAAAAAGGAAGCCGGGGAGTTGACCGAATTCTTCCTGACCTCCGATTACGATCAGTTGGCGGTAGCGATCCGCCCGTTCCGAGCGATCCATCATCTCCGCGAGGCGAAAATTCTCAACGTGACCGCAAACGAACTTCAAAAGGAATATGTGGATGCCATCCAGTCGAGATTCGGAACGGAGATTGTGCGGGTTGACCGTGACCGTATGCTTGCCGCGTATGAGGCCGTGCCCGACAACGATGCACACGCGGAGGCAAAACAGTGGATCGAGCGAGCAGTCCAGGTGGTGGAACCCGATGAGGATGAGATTTTCCGTTCCTGCAAGCTGGCTCTGGCGTTTCAAAGCCTTCTCGATGAAGAAGAGGCAACGGTGATCACGGTGGAGTGCTACGGTTCGATGTACCGGAAATTGCCCGCCTTTCCATGTATCGGATTTACGCGGCTGAATGACATGGGATTGGCAGGGATTTGCGAGTCGGACCTGCGGAGCGCCATGACCTTCATTCTCTTCCAGGGACTCGTGGGAAAACCCGGATTTATCAGCGATCCCACAATGGATGTCTCCAAGAACGCCGCGATTCTCGCGCACTGCCTCGGCACAAGACGGATGGACGGGCCGGGAGGTGGATTGGCCCCGTATAAGTTGCGCACCATCATGGAACGTCAGGAAGGCGCGGTTCCACAGGTGATGATGCGCGTCGGCGAGAAAGTCACCCAAGCCATCCTGGTGGATCAGGCGAAACTTCTCTACTTCACCGGGACGATTATCGAGGTCCCCGACACGGAACGCGGCTGCCGCACCAAGATCACCGTGCAGGTCGATGGAGACGCAGAAGAACTCTGGAAAAATTGGACCCACGGATTGCACCGGGTCACCTGCTACGGCAACATCGCCCAGGATCTCAAACGATTCTGCCGCTATCAGAAAGTCGAATGCTTGCAGGAAGTCTGATCCGCAGGAGAAACCATGCCCGTCCACACACACGAACAAGGCGACATGTTCATTATCTCCCTCGATGACCGATTCACCATGGATGATAACCTGGTGTTCGGGCGAACCATGAAGGAGGCTGTCGCCACGGAAGACCTCAAGATCCTGGTCCTGATCAAGACAAAAATCCTCAATAGCTACTGCCTGGGCACTCTGTTCGCCAGCTTCCGCGACCTGCGGAAACGAAACCGAACGCTTCACGTGGTTTGCACAGAGGAATCCTGCCGGACCTCCATCCGTCATTTCGATCCACAGGGAAGACTTCCCATTTACAGTAGTCTGGAAGAGGTGGTGCCAGAAGAATAAACGGAACGTTGCCGAGGGGTGTTTGCGTTGAAAAGGGAGATGCAGAGATCAAAGAGCAGGAGACGGGACTCGAACCCGCGACAGTCACGTTGGCAACGTGAAGCTCTGCCAACTGAGCTACTCCTGCAGTGACCGCCTATTTGTATCGGCAGCAACGAAAACTGTCAAGACCGTCCACACCTGAGACGTAACATCGCTCTCTTCCGCCATCTCGTCCACCCCGTCCACTCCGCCGCGCGATTATTTCGCCAGCCTCATCACCAGATCCGCAAACCGCTGCCCCTGCCGTCGTGCGGCATCTTCCTCACGGGGAGTGATCTGCTCCAGTGCGGCCGACCCGAAATGATTGCCTCGCGGATCCCCCTGGATAATCATCCCATGCGCCAGAAGCGCTTGAAGAATCCCGGTCACCGTGGACTCCGCACCGGAGGCCAGATTCGCCGAGCTGGCAAATGCCGACCCCGCTTTCCCATCCAAACGGCCATGAAACTGGGCTGTGTCATCGAAAAATCGTTTCACCGGGGCCGCCATGGCCCCATAATAAGCCGGAGAACCGACAATAATTCCATCGTATTGAAGCAGCTCGGTGGGTTCCGCCTGGTTCACCGGCTTCACGGTCACCTCAATACCTCCATCACGCACACCCTCCGCAATGATCCTCGCCAACTTCTCCGTATGACCGTTATGTGAAAAATAGGTGATCAACACTTTCGGCATGTGATTGCTCCCTTCCGACAGGCCGTCCTGAGCCATTGATGAATCTTGACCGATTTAGTCTGTCTTTGTTTAGGTCATTCTACAATAATTTGGAATGGGATAAAGGGTACGGGGTGTGGGGGCGCGGCATGTGTAGGGGCACGGCATGTGTAGGGGCACGGCATGTGTAGGGGCACGGCATGCCGTGCCCCTACACCACCCCCCGTACCGGAATTGGAACCGGATTTGCGTAAGAATGCAGACAAGGCGGCTGATGAAACCGCAACGTTGCCGCCGGTGTTTCGGTTCGTTATACTGAAACCCAAAGGAGGTGAAGTCAAAATGTTTTATTTTGACATCAATTATCTGATCTATATGCTTCCGGCGATTCTGCTGGGACTCTATGCCCAGGGCAAAGTCCAGAGCACCTACGGAAAATACAGCCGTGTGCCAAGTCGGCGCGGATTGACCGGTGCACAGGCCGCCCGGTACCTCTTGGACAGCGCCGGGCTTCAAGATATCGCCATCGAGCGCGTGCCGGGACAGCTGAGCGATCATTACGATCCAAGATCGAAGGTGCTGCGGCTCTCCGATGCCGTATACACCAGCCCCTCTGTGGCGGCGCTGGGCATTGCCGCCCATGAATGCGGCCATGCCATTCAGCATGATACCGGGTATGTCCCGCTCTCTTTTCGGAACAACTTCTATCCGGTGGCCAACATCGGAACGAATCTGGGGTGGGTGTTTATCTTCATCGGTTTCCTTCTGATCAATTCGGACCTCGGCAAGGGCATGTTTACATTGGGTATCCTGGGCTACGCAGCGGCGGCGGTGTTCAGCATCGTCACTCTGCCGGTGGAGTTCAATGCCAGCAAACGGGCCATGGCGGTGTTGACCGAGAAAGGCATTATCACCATGGACGAAAGCGAGGGAGCGAAAAAGGTCCTCGATGCGGCGGCGCTCACCTATGTCGCGGCGGCGCTGTCGGCAATCATGACGATCCTGTACCTGATCGGCCTCCGCAGAGATGACTGATTCCGCTCTTCCCGGAGTGCCGCATCACCTTCTATCGAAAGGTTGAGGGCTGGGATACAGATCCCGGCCCTTTTCATGTCTCATGTCTCGCCCGAAAAAAACATCTGTTCCGATTGCCCCCGCCCGCCGGGCTGCGTTGGATGCGCTTGTCCGTTGCGCTTCCAACAAAAACGTTTTTCTGGACGAAGCAATGGAAGACGCGGCTTCTTCGCACTGCCTGGACTCCCGTGACCGGCGACTTGCAATGGAAATCGCTTACGGCTCTACCCGTTTCTGTGCCAAATTGGACCACATCCTGAACGCCTACCTGCCAAAAGGGGTTCAATCTCTGCCGGAAACCGTCAAGCAGATTCTTCGAATGACCGCCTACCAGATCCTTCATCTCACAAAGATCCCTGCCCACGCCTGTATTCACGACGCCGTGGAGTTGGCGCGAGTCACGGGGAATCCTCATCTCTCCAAGCTGGTAAATGCGGTCCTTCGAGGCCTCGTGCGGGGAGATCGACCGGTCGCTCTTCCGGAATGGCAATCCGACCCGGTGGGCCACCTGGAAATCGTGCATTCTCACCCCAGGCATCTGGTGGAATCGTGGCTGGAACTCTGGCCCCCCGACCAGGTGCATGAGTTCTGCCGGTTCAACAACACGCCCGCGCCGCTTTACGCAAGGCTCAATCCGCTCAAAGAAATCCCAGCGGATCTCCGGGATGAAATGGAACCGGCGGATCTCGGTATCCCGAATTGTGTGCGCCTCAATCTGAAAGCATCGCCGATGCAGTCCCGGATCGTGTCGGAAGGATGGGTGACCATTCAAGATCCGGCGGCGATGCTGGTTCCACTCCTCCTGTCGCTCCAGCCGGGAATGCGTGTTTGGGATGTGTGTGCCGCTCC
>JAKPYU010000026.1 GCA_029568995.1 Candidatus Omnitrophota bacterium
TAACATGAGAACCTCGCTGACCGAACCATTCCGGTTTTTAGTTTACAAGATTAGTATATCATTGATCGGGATTTTGCCATAGCGCATTATTACAGGTGGCAGGGATCGGGGAAGTCCGGCGACACACCGGAGAATACCGAGGACACAGAACTATGCAGCAAGATACAACTCGTCGGGAATTTCTGAAACGAACCGGTTTTGCAGCCATTGGGGGCACATTGATCGGTGCAGCTGAGAAAACATCCGCCGCCACAGAAATGCCGACAATTCGAATTGGTTCCCTGGCGGTTTCGCGCCTGATCATTGGGGGCAACACATTCTCCGGTAACGCTCACCAGCCCGGCGATGTCGGCAGACAAATGACCGATTGGTATAGTGTCGAACGAATCAAATCGACTTTGGACCAGGCGGCGAATGAGGGAGTCAACACCTTCCTGGGACGCGCGGACCAGCATATCATGCGAATGCTTCAGGAGTACTGGAACGGCGAAGGCCGCATCAGGAACTGGATCGCCCAAAGCGCCCCGGAGTTCGCGGACATGAGCCGGAACATCCGAGAGGTCGCCGAATGCGGCGGCAAGGGAATGTATATCCAGGGGGCGCATGTCGATAAGTTATTCAAAGCAGGCAAGTTGGAGGATGTTCGGCCCTGGCTCGATGAGATTCGGGAACGAGGCATGTTGGTCGGAGCGGGATCGCACCGCCCGGACGTTCTGCTTCTGGTCCAGGACAAGGGCTGGCCGGTCGATTTTTACATGCAATGCTGTTACAACCTCTCGGACCGCGACGAAGAATACCTGGCCGAGGACCGCGAAAAGGCTTTTGCCACCATTCGGCAGCTGGAAAAGCCGACCATCGCGTTCAAAATTATGGCCGCCGGACGCAACGATCCCCAAGAGGCCTTCAGATGCGCTTTTGAAAACATCAAACCGACCGATTCGGTCTGTGTTGGATTTTTCATGAAGGATAGACCTCACGAGATGCAACAAAACGCGGAACTGACGCGAAAGTACGGTTTCCCGTGAGTCGTGCCCGTCCCGTCATCGCGAGCATCCCTCCGGCGAGGCCGGTGATTGGGATCAAGAAAGCACCGTGTCTCGCGCGATGGGCGAAGGAGTGAAGATACGCACAACCCCCTCTGTGTCTCCCCCAAACTTTGGGGGAGAGGTCCCTCCCCCGAAGATCGGGGGAGGTCAGGTGGGGGTTGACCGGATAGCACAAGACTCCTCGGTGTGAGGGTTGCAGGCGATCTTTCTTAGGA
>JAKPYU010000039.1 GCA_029568995.1 Candidatus Omnitrophota bacterium
AGAAGCAGGTGTTCGCAGGTGATTTCCTGATGATGATGCTCCTCGGCGAGCCGCTGCGCGTCCCGAAGGGCTTCTTGTGATTTGAGTGTCAGTGTGTCCAGTCTCATCGTACCTTGACCTCCTATAGGGTCACAGGTCAAACTAGAGCAAGAGATATGCCATGGATTAGATGATGGAAAATCAGGCAGTTGTGCAGGATGAGACTGGAAAAAGTGTGCCATTTTTGCACAAGTGCGACTCGCGGAGAGAAATTATGATTCGGCGACATTCCCTCAATTCCTTAGTTTTCGCAGCTATCGTTCTGTTCCTGGGATCGTGTGTGGAAACACAGAAATCCTCGGTTTATGAGACGGATCGCACATCGACCGCCACAGAGACAAAGAAAACCACGTCACAAACAGCGCTGGATATTCCAGCGCCCACATCTTCCAAGGCAAGCCTCGCAGCCTCGGAGTCTTCCGAACCGGTGGGAGTCTGGCACAAGGATATTACGGGGACTTATTTCGATATCGCAGAATATCCCACTCCCCAGACCGCGTGGAATGACATGGACGCGCTGGACGAGAATCCGTTTTACCTGGCGCTGCCGTTCAATGACCGCGTTCCGGGATTCAGAGAATATGGTTCCTGTAAGAACCGATGGGTGGAGGTTGTTGTGGTTTCAACAGGACAGCGGGGATTCGGCCAATGGGAGGATGTCGGGCCGTGGTTTGTGAACGATGTGAATTATGTGTTCGATTCGACCGGCAAGACCCGTCCTTTCTCTGAGTTGCATGAAGGGGAGTACTGGAATATTTATTGTGGCGACCAGGGAAGCGGAGTTCGCAAACCCCGTCGAATCCTCAATAGCGCCGGAATCGACCTCTCTCCGGCCCTGGCGAACGCCATCGGACTTGGCGGAAAGAACCAGGTCAATTGGCGTTTCGTGGATGCCTCACAGGTCGCAGACGGTCCCTGGAAAGACAAAATATCGGAATCCAAGCCACACTATCGCCAGAGATTCTATTTCCTGTTTGGTCTTTCTTATCGTTCCTGGGAACTGACCACAACGCGATACCTGAGATAGGAAGTACATCGGGACCTGTCTACACCACAAGGGCACGGAATGTTACCGTTGTGATTCCGCAAGAAGAGATTTGTCCCGGCATCCGCCATATCCATCTGCCGGGAAGGAGGAACCGAAATGAAGTTCGAAGCATTGGAGAAAGTGGGCGCGATGAGTCTCTTGTCGCCCTGGGGCCAAAACATGCACCTGCCCGCAGGGATTTTCCATTGGTCCGGACGTGCGAAAGCGGAGGCGGAAATCAATGGAACGATTGGAACCGCCAAGGGGAAAGCCCAGCAGGTCTTTGGAGCCGGGGGCAACAAGAACGTGACGATGGCCCTCCCGTCGATGAAAAAATATATTCCGAACCTGGATCCCGAACAGATTTTCCCCTATGCACCGGACAAGGGATTGCCTGCATTCAGCTCGGCCTGGCGGAACTGGATTCTCCGTAAGGCAGGCGAGGATGCGCGAGCACTCGATCCCCTTCTGGGGCAGTGCCAGGTGACTCCCGGTATCACGGGCGGACTGCACAACACCCTGAAGATGTTCGTCGGCCCCGGAGATCCCGTGGTCGTTCCCGACAAGCGCTGGGAGAACTACGACAACATCATCGAAATCAACATCGGCGCTAAGCCCGTCGAGTTTCCTTTCTTCACGGGCGACCGATTCAATATCGATGGGATGTGCGATGCAATCCGCTCGGTCTGGAAACAACAGGATCGCGCCATCCTGGTTCTCAACTTCCCCAACAATCCCACGGGCTATTCTCCACCGCGCGTCGAGGCGGATGCCATCAAGAAGAGCCTTCTGGAATTGACGGCATCGGGAGACAAATGGCTTGTAGTTATCTTCGATGACGCCTACGAGGGATATGTGTACGATTCCGATGCGGCGAACCGATCACTGTTCTATGAGATGCTTCCGCAGAAGGGGCTGGTGACGATCAAGCTGGACGGGATCAGCAAGGAAATGCTGTGGTACGGAGGCCGGATCGGGACGATCACCATGGCCTATCCGGCGGATTGGGTGAATGCCGTGGGTCGCGATGCCCTGGACAAGGAATGGGGCAACAAGTTCGCCGGGATTTCGCGAAGCACCTATTCCAACTGCTCCATGCTGGCGCAATCCGTGGCGGCGGCGGCCCTGCAGGATTTGGATCAGATTCTGGAAGAGAGGAAAGTCTGCACCGGCATCCTGGCGGAACGGTATCGAATCTTCAAAGAGGAACTCAAGAAGATTGACACCTCGCGGCTTCAGTGCAACCCGTTCCAGGGTGGATTCTTCAACTTCTTTGACATCGTTCCGAAGAACGGCCCGGCGGCAGAGGACCTGGCGGATCACCTGCTCAAGAAATACAAGACGGGAACGATTCCCGTGCATTTCGGTTCGCTGAACGGTATCCGGGTCGCGTTTTGCAGCGTAGAGGCCGAGGATATTCCGAAGTTGTGCGAGAATCTCAATAATGCGGCGAAGGACCTGATGCCGTAGAGGGATTTCATCCCGGCTGATGACGAATGCTTGCGTGTTGCCATGCGTTCCTTCGCATGGTGAGAATGTGCCATGAAAAACAGGGCGGTCTTGTATGGACGGACTGCACTTGTCTATAGTAAAAGGCTGATTCGCATGAGGCGAATCGGCTTTCCTGTTTGATCTTCAGGCCGGCGTAGCTCAGTTGGCAGAGCAGCGGTTTCGTAAACCGCAGGTCACGGGTTCAAGTCCCATCGCCGGCTCGATTTTCAAGACCCGCTTCCGCAGCGGGTTTTGTTATTTTAAGCCTTTGTAAATCAAGGATATAAAGCATCCTGTGCGTCCCTGTCAGCTACAGAATTGTCGGGATCTCCATCTGCCGGTTGACTTCTTATCCGGGCCTCAGTTATGCTTCCCCGTCCAAGAGAAAATGCCGCACGTCAGTCAATGCAGGAAAGAGTTGGCATGTTACCGATTGGAGAAGCACAAGTGAAAAGTCGATGCAAAGCAACAATGGACCTTTGGAGACTTGGCTTTCTGGTTCTGGCGGTCGTTGTGTGGACCGGCGATGTGGGTTCAGCGGAACCGGCGAACGCCGGTTTCACACGAACGCTGGACGGTGTATGGAAACTGGCGATCGATCCGGCGAATACAGGCCGGGACGGACGCTGGTTCGAGGGCATCCGTCCGGAGGCAGAGGACGCTCCCGTTCCCGGTATCATCCAACAGGTCTTTCCCGCCTACCACGGAGTCGCCTGGTACTGGCATTCTTTCGATTGGACCGGCGGCGATTTGAACGGTGACCGCGCGCTGGTCCGCTTTGGAGCGGTCGATTATCTTGCGGATGTATGGCTCAATGGGCAATATGCCGGTGCATACGAGGGTGGAGAGACGCCATTCGAATTCGACGTTACCGATTCGCTCAAGACCAAAGGCAGCAATCTGCTTGCTGTGCGCGTTTTAAATCCGACCCTGGAACCTATCGAAGGCATTGTGCTCAAGCAGATTCCACATCGCAACAAAGCCATTCCCCACTCCTGCGGTGCTTCGTTCAATAGCGGTGGAATCCTGTATCCGGTAACACTGCGGACGGTACCATCTATCTATATCGTTGACGTCTTTGCACGCCCTGACATAAAGACCGGAGATATCGCAGTAACGGTAACGGTGCGGAATGCGGACACAAAGCCCATAAATGGAACTCTTTCTCTAACCGTCGCTCCCGCCGCAGGTGGGGATGTATTGGAAAGCATCGAACAACAAATAGATTTTCCTGCCGGACTTTCGGAACACGAGGTCAACGTGCAAGTCGATCAACCTCACTTGTGGAACCTCGATGATCCGTTTCTGTATCGGGTAACGGCTACTGTGTCATGCGCGTCGAAACGGCCCCATCCGTATTCTATACGTTGTGGATTCCGCGATTTCCGTGTTGTGGACGGTTATTTCCATCTGAACGGCACACGCATATTTCTTAAGAGCACGCACACCGGAAATCACATGCCCGTCGGCCAGCAGGTATGTGTAACGGGCGATTTCGGTCGCCGCGATTTGATTTTCGCCAAGGCATCGGGATTCAATATGGTACGGTTCATTGCCGGAGTGGCGTATCCGGAACAACTCGATTTCTGCGACGAACTGGGTCTGATGGTTTACGAGGAATGTCTCGCCGCCTGGTGTCTGGAAGACTCGCCGAAGATGGGCGAGCGATACGACCACAGTACTTCCGCTATGATCCGTCGCGACCGAAATCATCCCAGTGTTACAATCTGGGGACTACTCAACGAAACCCAGGACGGACCGGTTTTTCGACAGGCGGTGGGATTTCTACCGAGACTACGCAAGATGGACACCACGCGGCTGGTATTACTTGATAGCGGTCGGTGGGACGGGCAATGGTCGATTGGCTCCGTCAGTAATCCGGGCAGTAATGAATGGGAGCCGGTCTGGGGTGTGGAGGACCCCAATGCGGCCAGTTCTAAGTTGGGCAGGGGAGGGTATGCGGAACAGGCGGGAGATGCCCATTATTATCCGGGAGTGCCGCAGCCGCAATCGACCGACCGATTCATCCGTGACCTGGGGCGTGACAGCAAGCCGGTCCTTCTCTCGGAATACGGAATCGGTAGCCAGATGAACGTGATTGATGAATTGCGGCATTTCGAGCAGGTGGGTGCACGACCCGATCTCGAAGACGCTACCCTGCTCCGTGAGCAGTGTGAAGCGCTGGCTGCCGATTGGAAGCGTTTGGGATTTGAGAATGTCTACCCGTTTCCCGAAGATTTTCTTTTGGAGAGCCAACGCCTGCACGCGCGGCAGCGAACCATCGGCTTCAATTGCGTCCGCTCGAATCCTCAACTCTGCGGTTACAACTTGACGGGGATGCTCGATCACGGCATGACCGGCGAAGGGTTGTGGACCTTCTGGCGCGAGTGGAAACCGGCCACGTTCGATGCGGTAGCCGATGGCTGGTCGCCGGTGCGCTGGTGCCTGTTTGTGAATCCTCTGCATGGCTACATTGGACGAGAGATTACCATCGAAGCGGTATTGGCCAATGAAGACGTGTTGAAGCCGGGCGAGTATCCCGCGAGTTTCCGTATCTTCGGTCCGGAAGGGCCGGTCTGGGAAAGGCAAATCCTGGTAAAGATTCCCGAGAAGCCCATGCTTGCCGTACCCGCGATCTGCGAAACGGTCGTGCTTGACGGTCCCACCGGACAGTACACGTTCGCCGCCTCCCTGGAGCGCGGCGGCTCTCCAACAGGTGGTCGGTTAGCTTTCTATATGTCGAATTCGGACGATCTGCCAAGACGGCAAGGCGATATCGCTCTCTGGGGGATCGAATCCCAGGTGAGCGATTGGCTTACGAAGCGCGGCGCGACTTGCCATGCTTTCGATCCCGCTTCTACCGGAGAGCGTGAATTGATTCTGATTGGCAATCCTGCGGATGCGGACAGCAATTCGGCATTCTGGGACGGATTGAAACAACGACTGGAGAAGGGCGCATGGGTGCTCCTGCTGAATTCCACACTATTACAACAAAGCAAGGTCCCGCTGGAATGGTTGCCGTCGAATGCGAAAGGAACGTGTCGCAACTTTAATGATTGGTTGTATCATAAAGATTGCGTGGCGAAACGCCATCCCATCTTCGATGGCTTGAAGGCTCCTGGAATAATGGACTGGGACTTTTATGGGCCGTTGATTCCACGCGCCATATTCGAAGGCCGGGAAACACCGGATGACACGATTGCTGCCGCATTTGCCACAGGCAATTCTTCTTATCCTCGCGGATACGGATCGAGCCTGTTGACCGCCGCCTACAAATCAGGCGATGGATGGTTGATTGTCAACACGATCAATATCCTGGAGAATATCGACTTGCATCCCGCGGCGGATCGTTTGCTGATGAATCTCATTCGCTATGCGCAAGAACGGAAATGATCGTGAAAGGAAATATACCATGTCTCACAAAATCGGCAGTGCGCTTATGTTCAGTCTTATCGTGATGGGCATAAGCCTGACGGCTAACGCGGGCAAAGGGACGTTGATGGATATGGCCGACATGCAGCAGAAAGATCGGTGGGTGAGGGAACGGCTACTGAATAAGGAACCAAACCTGCCGTTTTCATTTACCTATGATGGAAAAGACTTCCACGACCTATTGTCCGGTTGGCCTGAAAGATCCCAGACCAAAAAGAGGGATGAGGCGCGAACACAGCATACTCTTGCCTGGACGGATTCCACAACCGGCCTGGAGGTTCGTTGTGTGGCCCTGGAATACTCCGATTTCCCGGCGGTCGAGTGGACCGTCTATTTTAAAAACACCGGCACGAGCAACACCCCAATTCTCGAGAACATCCAGGGCCTGAACGCGAAGATCGAACGCGGGCAAGAGGGTGAGTTTGTTCTTCACCATTGGAAAGGCGATACGTTCAATGAAGACCTCTACCGACCGCTGGAGCTCACCCTTGCGCCCAATGTCAGCCAACGTTTTGCTCCCAACGGCGGGCGGGGAAGCAATGGCGAATTTCCCTATTACAATCTTGCGATTCCGGGTGGGGGAATTCTGATGGCCGTTGGGTGGCCCGGTCAGTGGGCGACGACCTTTACCCGCGACGCCGAGCATAGTGTGCGAATTACAGCCGGCCAGGAATTAACGCATACGATTCTCCAACCCGGCGAGCAAGTCCGCTCGCCGCTGATCGCCCTGGTGTTTTGGAAAGGCAAAGATATTGCGCAAGCCCAGAATCTCTGGCGGCGGTGGATGTGGGCGCATAATGTTCCCCGTACCCGTGACGGCAAATTGCCGACTCCTTCGCTATTCGGGAACACCTCTCTCTGGTTCAACGAGATGTGCAACTCGAAGGACGAAGATCAAGTATATTTCCTCAATCGCTACAAGGAAGAACATATACAACTCGACTACTGGTGGATGGACGCCGGGTGGTATCCCTGTGACGGCAACTGGCCAAAAACGGGAACCTGGGAGCCTGATTTGACACGATTTCCAAAAGGCTTACGCGCTGTCAGCGATCACGCTTTAGAACAGGGAGTGAAAACTCTGGTCTGGTTCGAGCCGGAACGAGTAGCCGAGGGGACATGGATCTCGAATAATCATCCCGATTGGCTGCTGGGAAAGACGCTGTTGAATTTGGGCAAGCCGGAAGTATTGAAATGGCTGACCGATCACGTGGATCGGACGCTCCAGGAACAGGGGATTCACTTTTACCGGCAGGATTTTAACATGGATCCGCTGGATTACTGGCGGAA
>JAKPYU010000049.1 GCA_029568995.1 Candidatus Omnitrophota bacterium
CATTCGTTCGGAATGACAATAGGCCTGTCATTTCGACCGAAGGGAGAAATCTCATCCGAGCGCCCAGCTTTTGCCATCGTTCGGGATGATGAACATGCGGGATCTTTCTTATGAGAAGCAGCCCATCGGGGATACAATCCGTTGGAGCGATGTGTACCCAAATATCGACCTGACAGTGCGTTACGTTCATGATACACTCAAGGTAGACACAATCGTGAAAGCGCCGCTGATGAGGGACATACGTGCCAAAATCGGGGACGGGCGACTGAGCGGGAACGATTACCTGACCGCGCGGTTCTCCGTATTGCAGGTGGCGGTCATGGCGGAGGCGCGCCAGGGCGGCGAAATTCGCGACCTGTATGCGGAACCGTTTACGATTAACGAGCCGCTGCTATTTGTACGAGATAATCGGGTCATTCACGAAGTCCGCCCGGTCGAGGCATATCCCCTGGACGCTATGGGGCAACGCATTGAGGGACCACGAGTTACGTTACGCACGGCGCAACGGTGGCAGTTAGAGCGTAACGGTCCCGGTATCGCCGAAATGTCGGTCATATTAGCCGATTTGGTCAACCTGCCGGATGGGGATTTGTGCATTGATCCGACGACGACGTTTGGGAATGCAGCACAGGATACACGGTTACGCTATAACGACAGCACCAATTACGGTTCCGCCACCGAACTGGGTTGGGTGGATGACGATTACCTGATTTTTGGTTTCGATGTCGATGCAGACAGCATGGAGGCAAACAAGGGAATCATCAGCGCAACGCTGGAGGTTTACGAGTATTACACCACAATTGAAGCTGGCGTAATGGGACGCGCGCACCGGGTGACAACCTCATGGAGTGAGGGAACGGCAAATTGGTATGATCCCTGGACTACGGATGGTGGCGATTTCAACGATCCCGCGTTTGAGGGGCGTTCCGTAACACTGCCCAGCAGCGGCGCTTATTGGATGAGTTTCGATGTTGCCCCCATCATGAAGATGCACTATGCAGCTGGCGGTCTGAGCGATGTTCAGAACAAGGGGATATTGCTCAAGATGGAGAATTCGACGACAGGGCAGTTGAACATCTATTCCAGCGAATGCACCGAGTATACAGACTTCCGCCCAAGATTGGTGGTCACCTATTCCATGCCGACGTTCGGGGCGGATGCCGGACCGGGGAATGATTATTCCTGGGTTACCCCAAACTGGACGATGGATATTCGTCAGGACAACATGAAGGATGACCGGCTGACACTCATTCGTCATTTTGCGGGGAGCGCGTACGACATAAACTTTGTGACACAGGCCTATCAGAACGGAATGCAGATGGTTGCGGTCTTTGCGGCGGGAGCCTCAGAGGCCAGCAGAGCCGGTGTGGAGGCGGACCCGCTCTTTGATTCGGCTGAAGAGTATGCGGAGTATGTGACGAATTGGCTGACCAGTGTCGAAGACTATGTCGACGGAACAATCAGCCGTACAGTCATCGCGGTGGAACTCGGAAACGAGGAAGAAACGCAATGGAAATGGAGCAACAATCAGTACGGGCATTATGCGGGTGGAATTAATTTCGCCACATACTATGTCGAGGCTCGGAACGCGGTCAAAGATCTGTGGCCGGAACTGGAGATCATCAGCGGGGGAAGTTTCTCACACCATGACAGTCTTGCCTACGGGGATAATGTCCCTACATTTCCCGCAGGGACCGGATGGTGGGCTAAGTCATTCCTATGCGGCTTCATCGATGGAGTGACCCAGGAGGCGCTGGGTGACCTCAAGGGGGCATACGACTATATGCCCGATACAATCGCCATCCATAGCTATACCGGAAAATATGCGCCGGAGGGACAAGTTGGGGGCACCGCTCCACAAGTGAATCACGAATGGCCTGAACGCCTTTCCGATCTGACGGATATCTGTATGGGGCGAGGTTACCTGCCGAATTTCTCCCTGACGGAATATGCATTCAGCCCCAGACATGCAACCGAGGCCTATACGAATCCTTGGGCACCGGAGGTTAAATACAGTTCGCCACAGGCTAGCGAGACAACACAGGCCGTGTATTACCTGCGATCTTGTTTGGCAAATGCGACCATGCGGGTTCCGGGGATAAATTGGAAATACAGTCTCTATTTCCATCACTGCCGGGGGGCAGGCAGTTGGTTATGGGGCACTGTAATCGGCGACTGGGGATTTCATGATTTTGACAACTATCCAGGCAGCAGTCGGGCAATTCGATATATTGCTCGCGAGCTGTTCAATCCAAGTGGAGCACGGCCGGCGCTTGGACCTGGCGGAACAATCTGGATTCCCCTTACAACAGAGGACGATCCGGTCAGTGCATACATCGCAAAATGCGGCTGGCAGGCAAGTCCGGGGAATCTATGGGGCGCAATTTGGCGGTATATACATGACACTTATTACATCGACTATTCCGAGGCCAATCGGAATTTCGTCGTCGACGGAGATTACAGCTCGTATTATGCGAATCGCTATAAATTCAGCATTAGCGACGGCTCTGCGACTTTCGGGTCCGTCGGCACCCCCATTAGCGGGACTTATTCGAGTGGGCAGACGACCTGGGTGATTCCCGGTGTCGATGAGAATCCCACATTCTTGTATTTCGATTACTGAGAAGCGATTCAATCGTCAGAAAGGAGAACAATCATGTCGAAATTCCACATAGATACCATGCGATCCACTGTTTGCCTTGCAATGGTGTTACTCGTTTTTCAGAGCCTGTGCGGGATTTGCATTGCACAAGACCGGCCCATTATGACGATCAAAATGAGTGGTTCGGAGCGTGCATACATAGCTGAATTCTCTCCCGACGGAACGAAACTGCTGACCTGCGGGGACAATGGCATACTCTGGGATACCGCAACGGCACAGCGCCTGCTGACTTTGCCCCGGCATGAATGGGGAAACATTGGAGTGGCCGCGTTTTCTCCCAACGGAAGAAATGCGATAACAGGAACCTTGATATACGAGGCGATCCTGTGGGATCTGGAGACAGGGGAAGCGATCCACAAATTCATAAGCCCAAGTGTTGATGCACCCTATACTCTCCCAGGCCGGATCGACGGCGTCGCATTTTCGAGAGATGGCCGACAGGTCATCACCGGCGACACGGAGAACATCCTTCAGATATGGGATGTGCAAACCGGAGAAGAGATTCAGCGATATGAACACAAGACAAGCGGCTTCTTTTTGCACGGTTTTGTCCTGCTGCCGAATGGTAGCGATCTCATAGGGGGTGTCGGTCCCACAAAGGAATCGGGATTCAGGATATTCGATATTGAAACGGGTGAGACGCTGCCTCAACACTTTGAAGGCATGTATTCCTTCTCGGTATCACGGGACGGGAAAAGAGTCTTGACCAACGGTGGCCGATTGTATGATGTGGAAACGGGAGACTTGCTCCACAGGTTCGATGTTGACTCTGCCCATATATCCAACTCCGTAGCATTGTCGCCGGATGGGAAGCTCGCCATTCTGGGAAGCGCTATAAACGGTGACCGCACATATCCGAGGATGATATTTAATGCGGATGACGGGACCTTGTTGCGATCTCATCCGCTATCCGGCGAAACCGGCGACCCGCACAGCCAGGATAAACAGGTATTGTTCGCCCCGGACGGCAAACGCTACATAACCATCAACGGCGATACGAACGTTTACTTCTGGGACATCTCCGACCTGGCGGCGGGGGTGAAGCAGGCGGAAGAGTACGAAAAGAGGGAGTAATTCCCGACAAGATCATACCGCGAGGGGCGGGCGAATCTCCTGCCCCTCGTACGATCTTCGGGGGAGGGACAAGGACGGTCGGGGGCAAGATGCCCCCGCTCCCGTGGGAGTCGGCATCACGTAGCATCGCCCGACATCTCCCTTGCGACCTCGTCCAGCAGGTCGATGAAATAGGTCAGGACCGAGTACATTTCAGTGAGAATGTACTGATACTTGGCGTACATGCACTCCAGGAAGGCTTTCGGGCTGGTGTCGGCAGGCTGGTCGGCCTGTTGACGCCGGTAGTAGAGATAGGTCACTGAGGTATCCAGAAACACGTTGAACAGCGGGTCGCGCAGCATCTCCTGCCATAGATCTTCGAGCCGATCCCATTCGGATTGAACCAATTGCGCACCGGGCGGGACCGCGCGACACAACTCCGGCCATCCGGCGATATGAGCAAGGGCCTTCTCGCAAATCCGCCGGGAGTTCAACAGAACCTCCTGTCCCTTGCGCAGTTCGCGTACCAGCGGAGCCGGGTCTCGCGGCGGGAGCGGTGCATGAAAACGCTGCCAGAACGGTGTGATATCCAGCGCCGGGTCCAGAGTATCGACTAATTCCCGCAGCGGCCGGTTGATTGCGCCGTCTTTTCGTGAGCCGCCCTCGGTTGCGTCGATCACCTGTCTTCCGCATTCCCGGATGTTCTGTTCCAGGTCTTTGATGTATTGCTTGAACGACACCGTCGTGGGAACGGGGTCCCCATAATATCCCGGTACGAACACGAGATTCCCGGCCTCGGCGGTTGCTTTCCCCTCTTTTGCGCCGACCACGGTAAAACCATCCTCGCGCACCGCCGAAGTTGTTCGTGAAACCGCCGCATCCCGCGCGTGGGTCATGCCGCCTTTCGCGGCGAACGCAAAATCCATCCCCACCAATACAATCGGGTCGCAGCCCAGGTGGACCGCCACATTGAACGCGATCTGCCCCACGTTCATCCCGCGCTTGACACTTCCCACCTCGCCCAGAACATCCCGCAGCGCATCCCGCAGATATTTCAGGAAATTTCCCTGTTCATCTACCAGGGGAAAGAAAAACCTGTGTTTGGGATACTTGCGCGCGATCCCGAAGTAGCATTCCGGGTGAAAGGCCAGGATGGCGTTTTTCAGATCGGCTACTTTTTCAAAGTGGCTGAAGTTGAGTTCGGTTGGGTCTGCGGCACAGACTAAATGCGGCTCGATTCCATGGCGAGCCAGCGTATTCTGGCTTGTATCCACGGCGATGATCAATCCCCGATTGCCGATTCGTTTCAGTTCGTCGATGTTGCTGTCCAGCGACGGTCCCGCCGCGACAACAAAGCCGGGCAATCCTTTCGCGGCATCTCGATACTCCGAGGGCATCCGGCCTCGCCAGAATGCGCGGAGATTTTTCAGGACATTGTTCTGGTTTCGCTGCCGGTGATCGAGCACTGTCTTTGTGTTGACGCCGTCGTAGGTCACCGCCTCGACAATCTGCCGTGCCACCTCCAGGTAATAGCTTGGATTGAGCTGTTGGGAGGGCTTGTGATGAAGGACTTTGAAGTTGTGTACCATGAATCCGGTGCGAAGCGGTCTCAATAGATCCGGGAAGTCTTCGGGTTTCTCCGCGACGAAGCAATAGCAGGTGTCGGACGCCAGCAGGCGGCGGAGGTCCATCGCGGTGAGCGCCAGGCGAAAAAGGTGCGGATCGTACTCCACCAGGGTGATACTGCGCGCATGGGCACCGAATCGTTCGAGATAGGCCAGGATGTGATATCCGAGACCGACTCCCAGGAAGAGGAGATTGATGGCGGCGGACACCGGATCAGTTTCGGCCCATCGTTGCGCTTCCCGGAGGGGATCATACAGGCTGCAAAGCGCGCGGGGATTTCCGCCTTCCGGGGGTCGATAGCGTAACGCGGCCAGTTGATTCTTTGTCGGAACCAACTCCAGGTGAGGGGGAAGTTGCGGATTCAGACCGGCCATTCGGTCCGCCAATTCAGGGTTCCGTGTCCGCAACGCCTCCAGGTTGGAATCGAGAAATGAGGGCATCGGTGATTTCAGCTATCCGCGCGAGGGCATGACATCTTCGATGGGGGCTTCGCGGGGTGGATTTTCGGGGGTATTGAGATCTCCCTCGTACCCACCGCTCTTGAATGCTTCCAGCAGAATGATGGCCACCCGGCGATTCTGGCTGCGGCCTTCCGGTGTGTCGTTGGAGGCGACCGGGTGGTTCGGACCCAGGGATTCGAAACTGAGCCGGTCATGCGCGATTCGCAACGCCGGGTCCGGATGGTCTTCCATGTATTTCAGAACGTTGTATGCGCGGGCAGCAGCCAAATCGAAATTGTCTTTGTAGAAATGCGGATTTCCCTCGCCCCAGACATTATCCGTATACCCCTCAATCCTGATTCGGTTGGGGAATTCCGCCACAATCCGCAGGATAGGATCCAGAATCGCGGTTGCCGAGGCGGCAGGAATTTCCGCGCTCCCGGATTTGAACAGAATCTCGCCTTGAATATCGAATCGGACCCCTTCCTCCACCCCGCGAATTTGCACCTCGCGGGTCTTTTCATTGGAAACCAGCTTCTCTTTGGCGTCTTTTGAGATCGCCTCCATGACCCTCTCGATGACTCGTGTGTCCATGGTCGGCTGGGCATTGGTCGGAGTGATGTTGATCGGGGGGACGTACGACATGGTCAGAAGCCCCGGAATCCGTCCGAACGATCCCTGAATGAATCCAATCGTCTGTTGGAATTTCATTTCCTCAATACTGGACAGAGCGAACAGCAAGATGAAAAAACAGAGGAGCAGCGACATCATGTCGGAGAAGGTACACATCCACTCCGGCGCACCGGCTTTTGGTTCTTCTTCTCTGGGCATCGCTGCAAACCTCTATAATTCCCGACTGGTTTCTCGAATTAGATGGGTTCCAATTCCGGGACGGGAGTGGGCGCGGCCTCTTCCTCCCGGTCGATCATATACCATGGCGCATTTTCACTGGTTTGTATCAGAGTGATCTCCACGCGGCGATATTGCGCTTGTCCTTCCTCCGTGTCGGCGGAGATTACTCGGCCTTTCTCATCCGTGGCGGGTACGGTATCCGCAAATCCTTCGTAGCTCATCCGCCCGGGGTCGAGCCATTCGAAATCCCGAAAATAAACCATCATGGCGCGCGCACGTTCGATGGACAGCTGCCATTTATCCGCATAGAGTTTCTTGGGTGGAGGCGGTCCGGTATCGCAATGACCGCTGAATTTGATGGGATTATCCGGCAGGTCCCAGAGATTTTCGCTGATTTGCTGTAAGAAGGTATACGCTTCCGGCCTAATGAGTGCACTATCCCGGTCGAACAGGGCATCTCCCATCACTGTAAATTGAATGCCCTTTTCGGTTCCTTTGATTGTGATCGTGTCATCCAGTTTCATGGACTGGTACAGTTGTTTCAATCGAGTCAGTACTTGGTCTTTCCCATACGCTTTCTTTTTTGCGTCTTGTTCGGACTTGGATATTTTTTCCGGTTGTGGATGTGTGGATCGGATATTCTCCACGGCATACGGTGCGATCATGCCGCCGAATGCTCCGCGAAAGGACCCCGCCAGGTTCACAAACTCCTTTTCCTCAAGGGAAGAAAGAGCGAACAAAAGAATAAAGAAGCAGAGAAGAAGGGACATCATGTCCGAGAAGGTACACATCCATTCCGGTGCACCCCCTGCGGCTTCTTCCTTTTTGCGTCTTCCGGCCATGGGTTCGTTCTACTCTTCTCCGGAGGGTATCCGATCCGGATCTTATTCTTCCCGTGCCGGTCGAATCGACGGCGGGAGGAACGCCAGGAGCTTCTGCTCGAGAATGCGGGGGTTATCGCCCGATTGAATGGACATGACTCCCTCGATGGCGATCTCCTTCAGGAGAATCTCCTCCGAGGTTCGGATCTTCAGTTTTCCCGCGATGGGAGTACAAAGGGCGTTGGCGATCACCGCTCCATAGAGCGTGGTCAGGATTGCCACGGCCATGGAGGGACCGATGGTGGAGGGATCGTCCAGCGTCTGCAGCATCAGCACCAATCCCACCAATGTCCCGATCATCCCGAACGCCGGTGCCGCCGTTGCCATGAATTCGAGCAACTGGGTTCCGGACTTATGTCGGTCTTCGATAAACGCAAGTTCCGTGTGCAGGATGTCCTTGATCAACTCCGGCTCGACCCCATCCACGGCCAGGCGCAATCCGGTGCGGATGAAGTTGTCCTGGACCTCGTCCATGGAACTTTCCAGGGAGAGAATCCCTTCCCGGCGGGCCTTCTCGGAGAAACTGACCAGGAGACTGACCACATCCAGGGGCGATTGTGGTTTTGTGAAAAAAGCATTCTTGGCCACACCTCCCAAGTTTAAAACCTGCGCAACCGGGAACTGAATCAACACCACGGAGAAGGTTCCCCCACAAGTAATCATAATGCTGGGCAGATCGATGAACGACATAATCCCGCTGCCGATCGCACCTACCAGCAATCCAAGAACCAATACGAGTCCGACGACGGTTCCGATATCCAAGGCTTAGGTCTCCTTTCTGCTGACAATGACACCGGCCAGCACACCTTTCCGGTAAGCCAGGATCCGGCTCAGCAGTTCGTCCGCATTCTCCCGGACGATATGTTTTCGCCCCGACAACAAGGTGATAATCGTGTCCGGGGCCGACTCGATGGTCTCAATCTGGTCTGCGTTGATCAGGTATTGCTGGCCGCTGAATCGGGTTACGCGAATCATCACGTTCCTCACCAATCTCCCGGAGATCGGCTTCGCTAAAGGATCATACTGACTCGGCCGATGAGAAGCAACATTGAGATACAATAGAACGGAGAGAGGTCGTTTGGGACCTCCCTCCGTTCTGCTCCTCATCTACCGTCGGGGGAGATCATTTCTCCACCCGTCATTCCAATTCTATTACCGAACCAGGTTCACCACTTCCTGAAGGATCTGATCGTTGGTGGTGATGATTCGGCTGTTCGCCGAGAACGCACGCTGCGACACGATCAGGTTGGTGAACTCTGTCGCGATATCCACATTGGAGAGTTCCAGGTTGCCGGACTGAATTTCGCCCGTTCCGCCCATTCCGGGATCGTACACCGTGATCTGGCCGGAATTGGCGCCTTCGGCAAACAGCGTATCGCCCAGTTGAATCAGTCCGCCTTCATTGGTGACCTGGGCCAGGACAATTCCGCCGAGATAGCGGGTCGCGCCGTTGGAGAACGCGCCGATGATCAATCCGTCCGGGGAAATGCTCACACTCTCCAGACTGCCGACCCCGCGACCGTCCTGGTTCAACAGGGTCGCCGTATCGCTCGCGTTTCCATAATGAGTCATCGAGGTCAGATCCAGCTGGAAGTTAAGTGGATCGACACCGCCGTTCACCGGGTCGATTCCATCGGGATCGAAGTTAATGGTCGGAGTGTCCAGGCTTCCGTTGCCGTAACTGAAGAACTTCCCGCTGCTGTCAAAATCCACATATCCCACCGTTCCGGTCGGAATGGTGTTCGATGAATTGGGGACCACCGCCTGCCAGGCATACGAGTTTCGTCGCATATCGCTGGTGGTATGGAAGGTGTTGGTTTCGACGGGACTGGTATCCGTGGTGGAGATGGAAATGCCGGATAGGGGCAGGTGATCGGGTCGATCGATCGTAGAATCCCCGTTGAAACTGTCTGCGATTCCGTATCCGCGAGGATTGAACAGGGAGTTGAACGCATTAGCCTTGCCGTCGAAGGCCTTTGTTCCGTCAAAGAGGCCGGTTACGATTGGGTCGCCGGCACTATCCACGATGTTGCTTCCGGGGAACATCCCCGTGCTGAGCGCGACCAGTTGCACACCGGAGTCTCGAATACCCAAAGCAGCGGCCACCGTTGCGGGATTGCTCTGTTCGGGAGCCAGGCCGGTATTCGGAGCGTCTGCCGGGTTCACATTGGCCAAATTGCCGTTGTCTGTCGCGCCGACCGTGAACGCATTCGCCAGATTGGCGGCGAACGGCGACTCGGTAAACTTGGTGACGGTTGCATCCGTCACATCGTCATCCACCTGGTTGTCGGCGACGAATGTGCCGGAACCGGCCGGTGTTTCGGCAAGAGTGGAGACCCGCACGGAACGGGTTTTGGCTGCCAGGTCCATCATCAGGCCGAGGTTGGCTTCACCTCCGGCGGAGGTTGCCAGCGTGGATTGATAGTTGGAATTCGACGCCTGTCCCAACGCGGCCCCTGCTGTGTTGTCCTTGAAGGAGAATTCGAAAGAACCTTCGTCGGTCAGGTCAATCTGAAGATCCGGTACGATGTAATCGGAGTTGATGTCCAGTAAGTTTGTCGATCCGGCAAGTCCCGGAATCGTTGTGGTTGCCAGGTTTGTTTGCACATCCGCGCTGCCGATGCCGGTGACCAGGGTGGCGATCGCGTTGTTGATTCGGCTTTCAATGCGCTCCCGGATATTTTCCAGCGTGGTTTCCTCGGTGAATCCCTGATCCATGAATCCGCCGCCGATATTCAGTTGCTGCGCACCTTGCACATTGAGTGCCTGGAGAATGGCCTGATCCGCCGCAGTGAGGGCGGTGGTTCCATCTGCCCGGGTGGTTGCGGTCGGCAGAAGGAATTCCTGCCCATTGAAGGAGATTGCCCCGTCGCTCAGGCGCAGGGAAATCATATTTCCTGCGCTGTCATTGAACGAATACACGCCCTGGGTTGCCACGATATTGTCGATTTGATAGGCCGTGAATACCGCCGTGTTGTTGGTCGGATCGATCACCGGATCGACATAGGTCGGATTCTGGGGGAATCCGCCGTAGATGATCTTCCGTTGATCCCGATCCAGCAGTTCCCCGATCTGGGTGCTGCCGATCGCTTCGGGTGGCCGACTGTCGCGTGCGAACCCGAGTGTCAGTGTCCGCGAATTGCCCTGGGAATCGAATACCTCGATGGAGGAGGTTCGGTTTGCCTGTGTCAACCCTTCCGTGCGGACGATGGAATTGGCCGCAACATCAAGCGTCCGTGTGTAATTCGGATCGTCCACCGTGGTGAAAATCTCGCCGAGAACGCGATTGGCCTGTGGCGGAGGAACGGAATCGGTACCCCGTGGGGAAAGGCCGACACGAACGCCATTGAGGGCATCGGAACCGTTCTGGAAGATGAACTGTCCTGTTTCCGTATCCACGGAAACCTGGAACGCGCTCTCGGATCCCGGAATGCTCTGTTCCACAACCGAGTCCAGGGCGTTATCGATGGCCTTGGCGAGATCCTCCAGCGTAGTATCGGCGCCGACAGACAGGATAACTCCCGCGCCTTTGCCGAAGTCAAAAGTTGAAAGATTGATCGGCTCCACGACGTTATCCGGTGCATTGGCCAGATCCACGAAGCCGGTCTCGAATCGAATCACGTCGCCGTTCAAGAGGCCGACGCTTTCACCGTATCGGTTAAAGAGTCCCTGCAAGCTGCTGGACACCGTCGCGGGAATCGGTTCGCTGTTGGCATACAGGTTTCCACCGGCGGAGACGCTGGTGGTTTTCTGAGCTTCAATGGTGCTGCCGAAGTCCAGACGAAGATCGGCAACCGGTTTCGTGTTGTCGATCTGCCCGACGGCATTGGCTTGACGGCCCTGCAGGCGGAATCCATTCCCGGGATCGACCAGGTATCCGTCGGTGTCCAGGGAGAAATTCCCGGCCCGCGTCAGCACCTGCTGCAAGTCATTATCCCGGAGGACGAAAAATCCTTCTCCCTGGATGGCCAGGTCGAGCAGGCGACCCGTGGTTTGCAGGTTCCCCTGGCTGAAAATGGTGTCCACGCTGCCCAGCGAGACACCGGAACCGATCTGGCGGGGATTGATGCCGCCCCGGGCGCCCTGACTGCCGACGCCCGCGAACAAGGTGGAGACGAACAGATCGTCGAACGTCGCTCGTCCGGCCCGAAATCCGACCGTATTGACATTCGCTATGTTGTTGCCGATGACATCAATATTCTTGTCTATCGTGTTCAGCCCGGTAAGACCCGTGAAAATTGACCGAATACTCATTGTAAGGTGACCTCCGTGTCAACACTACATAGATTTTGAGAGAGTTGTCGGACCGGCCCGGCTTCCACACCGGAACGATCCCCTTCAGCGCGATATTCTCAATTCCGTTCCCGGAATTGCCTTACTCCAGTACCTCCTCGCCTTGTGGACTTCCTATCCCGTTTCGGATTTTCTTATACGGCCTCATCTGCTTCATCCCGGTATCGAACCGACTTGACATCGCTCAGGTAAACCGTCTGGTTCCCGACCATAAGCACCGGGAGGCCTTCTTGAAATTGAACCTCGGAGACTTGCCCCGTCAGATACACATCATAATCCAGTGATTCTCCATCCTCGTTGATCGGAGATCCGATCGAGATGGTGTATTCGCCGGACGCCAATTCATTTCCGTACTCCCCCAGGCCGTCAAATTCATAGACATGATTTCCGGTATTGTTAATCTGGAGGGTTTCGGTTCGAACAACAGTTCCCGACGAACTGGTGATGTTGACGACCGCTTCACCGGTCGAGGTGGCCTGAAACAGAAACGTAGGAGTGTCGCCGGATTGATAGTTGAACGTGTCGACTGCGGCGACCACATCCTGCCCGATCAACGATAAGGCCTGGGAAGTCGATGTTCCGTTCTGGGCGGCAAGAATCTGCTCCAGCAGCTCCGTTTGGTTGGTCTGCTGTTCCAGGCTGCTGAAGGTTGCCAGTTCGGCCACGAATTCCTGGTTCTCCATAGGATTCAGGGGATCCTGGTGCTGAATCTGGGCGATCAACAACTGGAGAAAGTCCTCCCGACTCACCTCATCGGACGTAAGTTTGAGATCGGATGTCGTGGTTGAGTACTTGCCGCCCAGGCCGCTGACTGCATCCGTCGCCATGATTGATTCCTCCTGTTCGAACCCTGTGGGATTCAGAGCGTTCTCATGCGAAATAATTGCTGAAATTCCATTCCGGCTGTTGTTGTCGAGGATGTCGACGATCCTGTCCGGATGGATCGTTGTCTTTCCGATTCCCGGAGGTCTGATCGTCGCGATCTCGGAAGCCGCGCTCCGGCGATTGATAATTCCGTTCGTTCTGAGGTTGATAGCGATCCGAGGATTCTCGGAGGACCGCCACGTTATCTATTTTGATGCCTTGTTCGGCCAGGGAGTTCCGAAGCGTGTTCGCGTGCTGCTCCAACAGGGAACGGGTATTGGCCTGTTCCGCAAAGAGTTTCGCCGTGAGTGCTCCGTTTTCCATGACCAGCCGAACGCTGACATTCCCCAGGTCGGGAGGCGACAGCCGAATGGTGATATGGCTGCGACCCTCTCCGAGAGACCCGCTGACTCCCTTGACCACCTGGTCCATCACTTTCTGTGCCTCGGCAGCCTGACTGTTTGAGGTCTGTGTGGGGGCTGTCGATTGGGTTGTGGCCGACGGGCCGGTGGTTGTCGTCCGGGGAGCGGTTCCCATCGTCTCTGTACCGGTCTGATCCATTTCGGAGTGGACGCTTGCCGTCGGTTGAACCTGTTCGGGTTTATATTCCATTTCCACTTCCCGTTCGTAGTCGGTTGTGAGTGGTTGAAGAAGTTGACGATCCAATTCCGCCTTTTGCACGGCGATATTCTGCGGCTCCACGGAGGTCTCGGCGGATTCGACAAGCGACATGGCGGCACTTTTTCCGCCGGATTCCCCTTCCGCTGTCTCAAGGTTCGTCAACGTGAGATTCATGGAGATCGGCTCTTTTCCCAGAACCAGCTGGGCAAAATCCCGAGTGGAAGACTGCGGGGCTGTAACAACCGTCAGAGTGACATTCTGCCCGACCTGCTGCTGGAGACCTGCAGGAAGATCCTCTTTGCGGATAATGACCTCGATGGGCTTCTGTTCCGGTTTCTGTTCGGATTGTTGCTCTGTGTTATCGGACGGCGATTCTGTCGAATCCGGATTCACCGTCTCGGTTGTGGCGACCACGGCATTGTTCTCGGTCGGACCTGTCTGCGGAGTGGGGGGCGCAACATCGGCGTCCGTCATCGACTCCACATTCTCGGAAACCGACATGACCGCCGTCACAACGCCTTCCTGGGGAGTTGATGGAGTTTCAGGGGCGAGTTTCACCGACTGAACAGATGCCTCGGTGAATTGCGTATCGGACTTCGTGTATGCGGCTACTTTCACGGTTTTCGATGATCCGCTCGGTTCCGACTCGCTTTCGTTCAAGCGCCGTTCGTGCATCACGGGGAAGATTTTATGAGTGTGTATTCCGTTCTGAATCGGTGTGGAACCTGTTTTCTGCGAATTTACCTCAGACTCGGAGGTTATCGCGGCAAGCGCGGTGGTCTGAGAGGGGACGTTCTTTTCAACAGGGGAATCAGAGGAGATCTCTTTTTCGGAAACCTGTGTATCCTCGCCCTGGGCTGTTGGGAGAGTGAATGCAAGAAAGGCCTCACCGTTCTCATTCACGACCAACTCGACCGGGGAAGATTCCTGCGCCGGGAAAGACGTCTGGACCGGGGAAGACGTCTGGACTAGGGAAGACTCCAGGACCGGGGAAGACGCCTGGACCAGGGAAGATGTCGGGACTGGGGAATCCTCTTTGGCAGATTGCTGAGACGTTACGGATTGAATATTCTGTTTGATCGGTTCATCCGTTGTGGCTACGCCCGACGGATGCATCTGCCGATTCCATCGCTGGGTCATCATCGAAGGCTGTATGTGGAGGATCTTCCCGGCCAGAAGCATCTTTCGATCCCGAGGATTCAGAGGACGGTCTTGTTCGGTGGCAGGGATCGATGATTTATCCCCCTGGATTTCTGTCAACGTCGGGGCAGATTCTTCCGGTTCATTGATGGTGACTGCCTGTGAGTTGATTATCTCACTGTCGGTTTCGGTTACCGCGTCGGAAGATGGGAACACACTCGAAGGAATCGCCTGCAAATCGGCTGTTTCTTCGGATGGCACTTCAGTGTTTTCTACGACTGTCGCGACGGTTTCCGGAGATGTGTCCGGTTTGAGAACGGATACAATGCTTGAGACTTTTTCTATTGTGATATTTGTCTGATCGACCGAAATCGGTTCGGTTGTTGTGCTCTGAAGGGAGACCGTATCCAGGGAAACGCCGTCACCTGGAATGGTGGCCTCTTGGGGCGTTGTTTCTGACGGGACCTGTTCGGAATTTTCCTGAATCTGTTCCAGGATTTTTGAGAGTTCCTTGAGAGAGATCAAAAGCCTACCCTGAGGATCTTCCGACATTGCGGAGGCGGGAATGTGTGGCAAAGTTTCACTTTCGGATACTATGGATTTTTCCATCAATGTGGGTTCGGATTCCGTCGGGAACAGGAAAGACAATGGCACGGATTCGACACTTGGGGGGGTTGTCGTAAAGGCGGTGGTGGGATCGATCTTTGCCTGTTTGACACCGCCGGCCTGGAGTGCTTCAAGGAGCACTTGATCGAACGGCACGGCACCGGCTGTCGTCTGGCGGGTATCTGCCGCCACATTACCCGCAGAAACGGGGAATGCTTTTTCCGGAACGAAGAGACCGAACAAAGTAAGTTGCGTCATCAAACCATCCCTGGCCGAAGATCTCCCACACGGATTCCATCCGTGGATCAGCGAGTGCAAAGGAACCGGGTTCCTGTCGAATTCGGGTGCGATGAATCTCTTTGCGGGTGCTGGTGCGGACAGGTTCCGGAAATACCGGGACCGTCAAATCATAGGAGCGGTTGCTTTTTCCTCAGCAAAGCGAATGCCAAGCCCTCACGATCACCTCGTCACGTGCTCCGAATCCCGAAAAGTAAGGCATTTTGCTAAATTCGCTCGGTCTCCGGGCGCGGCGAATCTCGGAACCAATCCGGCATTTCTTGCCGTATAACCCGACAGTCGGGAATAAGTCTCTCCCGGACATTGCATCTGGTATCAGATGACAGGATACTTTCTTTCTGGTAAGTTTGTATTGACCAAGGACATAGTAAGGTCTTGCAATGTTTGATAAGGTATGATAATCTAATATGAAGAATTCCGAAAACCGAGAGAAATTGGAAAGTATTCGGGATTACCTGACGGTCAATGCGGCGGCCTCATTTTTGGGCGTTTCGCGATCCACATTGCGTAATTGGGATAGATCCGGCAAACTTAGGGCATACCGTCATCCATTGAACGGATATCGGCTTTACCTCAAACGAACGCTTGAGGAATTCCTGTCGATGATCCAAGAGACCGAAAATGGCAAGAGCCTTTGATCTGATGCAACAGACGCTTTTTGAGTGCGATTTCGATCATGGCGGGAGTGCGTCGGACTTCCTTGATCCGGCATTTGCGGGAAACAAGATCATTCCCTTGCACCGTTGGGTTCCCTGGATTGCAGGTTTCTCACGAGACTTTGTCCGGGGGGTGCTTCAGAGGTATCTGTCCGGAAAAGGAACCGTCCTGGACCCATTCGCCGGTGTCGGAACAACCTTGGTTGAGGCCCTTTTGCTTGGCCACGATGCTGTCGGTTTCGAAATCAATCCCTATGCTGCACTTTCCTGCAAGACGAAATTGGAGTCACATAAGATCAGAATAGATCTTTTCGCGGATGAAATCGCCAGATTCCAGAAATTCTATTTTGACGCGACGCTCAATGGATATCGTCCCAAGAGCAAGCCACCTCCGGGATTTCGAACACGCTCCGATTTCTATGGTCCGGAAGTTCTTCGTAAGGTCCTGATCGTCATCGATTTCATAGAATCCTTGCAGGATGGCCCTCTTCGCGAGTTATTCCGAATAGCATTCGGTTCTACAATGGTGACATACTCAAACTACTCCTACGAACCCAGTCTGAGCCGAAGAGTCGCCGTGGGGAAAGCAGAAATCACAGATTACCCGGTAGGCGAAACCGTCGCAATGAAACTGCGTGAGATGGTGGAAGACATTAAATGGATACGACGGGAAGTTCCTGCGAATCATGGTAAGGCAAGCGTTATCAATGCGTCTTTTATGGATAGCCATCATCTCTTGTCTTCGAGATCGGCCGATTTGATTCTGACGTCGCCACCCTATTTGAACAACTACCACTACAACCGAAATACCCGTCCGCATTTATACTGGCTGGGACTTGTGCAATCTCCAGCTGAGATGAAAGATCTCGAAAATAGGAATTTCGGGAAATATTGGCAGACCGTTCGTGAGTTGAGTTCAGTCCGACTCGATTTTGACTTGCAGGATAGCGAGTTGCAGCAGACTTTGGATCTGCTGCGAACAAAGGGGACTGACAGAGGTATTTATGGAGGAAATGGCTGGGCGAATTACGCTGCGACCTATTTCAATGATTGTCATCAATTCCTGCGTTGCGCTCACCGAGTCCTGAAAAAAGGTGGAACCGCCCTGATTGTGATTGGGAATAGTATTCTTCAAGGGACAATGATTCCTACGGATCGTCATCTGGCGAAGATCGGTGAACTGGTGGGGCTGGAATTGGTGGGTATTCAGATTCCGCGTGCCACTCGAGTCGGGAACAGCATCATTCAATCCGATGTGCGAGTGGGGAAGGCGAAAAAATCCGACTCGTTGTATGAATCTGTTGTCGAATTGCGTAAACCTTAGTTATTGGGTGTGGTTCTTGATTCTGTCAAGAATTTGTAAGAGCAAAGGAGGCTTTCCCGATAAACGTCGAATCCAGGGTCTTCCGGGATGCAGAATGTCCCACGGCGACGGAGCCTGATTATATCGGCCACTACCAGGGTCGTGATTACCGAAACCGTCGACAACAACGTTCCACAGAGGCTGATACGTCCGAATGAGGTGAGATTCAATAGTGGATATCAAGTCTGTCTCGATTCCTTGAAGAATGATGAACCTGCAGCGAAAGTGTTGAAGATCAAGATTCTCCGCCTGTTGGATACTCCTGCCATGTTCTCTCAGCCTGCCATATAGCGTCTTGCCGTACGCAGAAAGGGAAACTCGGCCCGCTCTCCAACCGGGCGGAACCGCTTTTCCCACATATATTGGTCGGACACAATCGGGCGAATGCAAAGATGAAACGCACTGATAATACTCATAGTCCCCGATGTAATACAGGATATACACACCAATCCCATTGAACGACGATACGGGAGGAACACCATGAAGAGGTGTTTTCTCAAGGAAATCAGCGGCTTCCATTACAATCCCATGAAATTTCTCCGAACGGAAAACATGAAGATCAGGATTCACTAATTGAGATCGATCAGCGGTCATGGTTCTTGTTCCCAGATCACTTCGTTTTTAACTATAAGAAAATGAACCACATTCAGTCTAATGCTTCACCGGGGCCGTTCCCTCCCCCACATCCCGCTTGCGGTGGACGATGATAACGCCTTTTACGCCCAGCAAGGCGTGCATGAGGCGGTTCAGCTGGTTCAGATCTTTCACCCCGACCGTGACATCGAAATGGGTCAGTCCACCGCGTGTCTGGGTGTTCATCGAGGCGATGGTCATGCTGTGGGAGGAGATGGACTGGGTGACATCGGAAATAATCCCCCGCCGGTCATGCGCCTCCAATTCCAGATCGGCGCGGACACTCGCCTGGTCTCCGCCCTCCCAGAACAGATCGATCACGCGGTCCGGCTCTTTTTCGAACTGATACCGATTTCGGCAATTCTTCCGATGGATGGTGATTCCCCGTCCCCGCGTTACAAATCCGAGGATCTCGTCACCCGGTACAGGCGAACAGCAACCCGCTCTTCGATACACCAGGTTGTCGATTTCCCCGATTCGGATTCCGGCTCCGGTCTGGGTGGGAAGCGTGACGGTTTTCTCGGTCTTGGTGGCGGTCGGAATCAGGCGGGCGACAACACGTTTCAGGTCGGTCCGTCCCAGCCCGATGTTTGCCAGGAGGTCATCCACGCCTTTTCGTTGAAGTTCCTTGACAATCGCCTTGCAGCGGTCGGATTTATAGAATTCGTTCGGATTCAGCCCCAGGTGTTTCAGTTCCGGATCGAGAATATGCCGCCCCTGGTCGATCCACTCGTCCCGGTCATACTTGGCCAGGTAACGCATGATCTTGCTTTTGGCCTGCTGAGTTTTCGCGATCTTAAGCCACTTGGGAGAGGGACGGGCATCGGCCTTGGTGATGATTTCAACGTAATCGCCGGTCTTCAGCTCCTGATCCAGTTTCGCCATGACCCCGTTGATTTTCGCACCGGCACATCGGTTGCCGAGATCGGTGTGGATTTTGTAGGCGAAGTCGATCGGGGTTGCTCCTTTCAGCAGCCGACGAATATTGCCTTTCGGAGTCAGAACCAGCACTTCCTTTGTGGAAAGCTGCTCCTGGAAGCTTTTCAGGAATTGGTCCGGATCCTCATCCGGAGTAATGTCCCTGGAGAGATTGACGATCCATTTTGCGGCCCGCCCGAGCCGACGTTGAGGCCCTTTCTCTTTGTAATGCCAATGGGCGGCAACACCCCACTCCGCCACAAGGTGCATGGATTCCGTGCGGATCTGGATTTCCACCATGCGGCCCTTCGGTCCGATCACCGTGGTATGAATTGACCGATAGTTGTTTTCTTTCGGTCGGGAGACATAGTCTTTAAATCGGCCCTCGACCTGCGGCCAGCGGGTATGCACAATTCCCAGGATGTTGTAACAGTCTTCCACGCTATGGCAAATGACCCGGAGCGCGTACAGATCGTAGATGCCTTCCAGCCCCGTGAGATCGCGTTTCATTTTTTCGTAGATACTGAAAAAGTGTTTTGCCCGCCCCTCCACCTTCGCCTTAATCTTCCGGTCATTCAGAACCCCTGCCAGTTCACGACGTACCGTTTCCACATACGCCTCCCGGTCGGCCCGCTTCTGGGAAACCAATTCTTTCAGCTGTGCGTACTGGTGCGGTTCCAGATACTGAAACGCGAGATCCTCCAGTTGCCACTTGATCCGCCCCAGCCCCAGCCGATGGGCCAGGGGGGCGAAAATGTCCATGGTGTCCTGGGCGATTCGGGTGCGGTCTGCGGGAGGGAGATACTGCAAAGTCTGCATATTGTGCAGGCGGTCGCACAGCTTGATAACAATGATGCGCAAGTCTTTTGCCGTTGTCACCAGCATGTGCCGCAGGTACTCCGTTTCCTTTTCGGCACGGCAGATGTTGCGGACCTCGTCCACCCGCGTGACTCCTTCCACCAACATCGTGATGGTCGCCCCGAACACGGTTGTCAGATCTTCAGCGCTGTATTTGGTATCCTCCAGGACGTCATGCAGAAGCCCGGCGGCGACGGTTTCCGGATCCATCCGGTTCTCCGCGAGGGTTGTGGCTACGGCAACCGGGTGGATGATGTATGGCTCGCCGCTTTTTCGGAACAACCCTTCGTGGGCTTCATGTGCAAAACCCAATGCCAGATCGCAGATCTGCAAGTCTTTATTCTCCAGGTACGATCCTGCCACGTCGCGGAATCGGCGGAATGTGTTCAGTACAGCCAGGTTTTCCCGGCTGATGGGAGTTTTGCGGACGGAGATAATTCGGCTGGAGGAGCGTCCAGTCCGCGCAGCTGAAAAGGCAATTCGATGATGATGTTCAGAATACGTCGGGTGCGAAATGGAAGGAAATCGGCGTTGTGAAAGACGGCCCTGGCGGTCGATTGCGCTCCCACGGTCCAGAAGACGGTTCCGAAACCAGGACGGGGAGTGATGGTCGGACCGCTGCCGATGGCGGTTCGTTGAGCCATTTGAACTCGGGCCTGAGACCCGTCTCGGCAGTCTTTTAATCAAACGCCCCATCGCCGAATCCTCGCCTTGACCAACCTGTGTTAAACGGCAAAGGGCGGGCACACTTGCCCGCCCTTTGTCCGGACGCCGCATTGCGGATGCGACAAATCCGTCTATAAAAACATTGATATTGCGCCTTCATGAACTGATTTCCTATAGTGCAAATATACCAGATACCGGGAAATTCCACAATATCTCCAATGAATCGGATAATCTTAATTCAAGTAAATTCAATAGGATGCAAATTATGGGTTACGGATTGTTCCTGGTGGGCCAGCCCGAAGACGGGCTTGAAGCCCACCCTACATGGGTCATTCCTCCGGGAGCGGGGAGTGGGAGGGAATAGAAGGATGGTGTGAAGGTGTGGCATGGGCGTCTCGCCCATGGATCGCAGACTCCATCTACAACCGCCCGATCAGGTTGACCAGTTCCATGGCGGCCATGGCGGCATCCCAGCCCTTATTTCCGGCTTTCGTTCCGGCACGCTCTACCGCCTGCTCGATGGTGTCGGCGGTTACAATCCCATAAACAACGGGCAGTCCTGTCTCCAGGGATACCATAGCAACGCCCTTGGCCGATTCGCCGGCGACGTATTCAAAATGCGGCGTTGCGCCCCGAATCACCGCTCCCAGGGCAATCACCGCGTCCAGATTGCCCCGCTCGGCCAGTTTCTTTGCAATCAGAGGGATTTCGAATGCGCCCGGAACGCGCGCAATGGTAATTGCCTCATCGCTCACGCCATGCCGGTGCAGACAGTCCAGGCAGCCTTCAAGCAACCTCTCCGAAATGAAGCTGTTGAAGCGAGATACCACAATCCCAAATCGTTTTCCGGTTCCGTCGACTTGCCCTTCCAAAATCTTTGCCATGGAATTCACCTCGTTTTATTCTGCGCCGTTTGATCGCTCGCCGGTTATGACCTGCTGGTCGAACAGATGGCCCATGCGATTCTTTTTCGTCTGGATATATTTGAGATTATGCTCCGTGCAGCCCACCTGCACGGGAACCCGTTCCACGATCTCCATGCCGTATCCCTCCAGACCGATCACTTTTTTCGGGTTGTTGGTCAGCACACGGAGTTTCTTGATCCCCAGGTCTGCCAGGATCTGGGAGCCGATGCCGTAGTCACGCTGATCCTCCTTGAATCCCAGTTCCAGGTTGGCATCCACCGTATCCAGTCCATGGTCCTGAAGAACATAGGCACGCAGTTTGTTCCGCAATCCGATTCCCCGGCCTTCCTGAGGCATATACAGCAGCACACCCCGCCCTTCCTTTTCGATGAGGCGGAGAGCGTGGGCGATCTGGGCGCGGCAGTCGCATCGCAGGGACCCCAGGACATCCCCCGTCAGGCATTTGGAGTGAACTCGTACCAGCACCGGTTCCTCCGTGGTGACATCTCCTTTTACCAGCGCCAGGTAGTCTTTGTCGTCCACCGCGCAGGAATACAGGTGCAGATCGAACGCGCCGAACTCCGTCGGTAAATGGGTGACCAGTTCTTTTTTGACCAGTTTCTCAGTCTTGTGGCGGTATTCGATGATGCTGGGGATCGTGACGATTCCGAGGTTGTGCTTCCCCGCGAGCCTTTCGAGAGCGGGCATTCGAGCCATCGAGCCGTCTTCATCCATAATTTCACACAGCAGGCCGGCGGGCGGCAGACCCGCCAGGCGCATCAGGTCAACAACGGCCTCGGTATGTCCCCATCGTCGCAGCACCCCGCCATCCGCTGCACAGAGCGGCGAAATATGCCCCGGACGCCCCAAATCTTCGGGTTTTGTTTCCGAATCGGCCAGCGCGCGGATTGTGATTGCCCGGTCGCTTGCAGAGATACCCGTGGTTGTTCCTTTCAATGCGTCCACAGTGATATGAAATGCAGTCCCATGAACGGCGGTGTTCTCGTATACCATGGGAGGCAACTGGAGCTGCTCCAGGCGGTCGCGAGTCATGGACACACACAAAAGACCGCGAGCCTCCCGTGTGATGAAGTTCACCATCTCCGGCGTGGTCAGGGATGCGGCGGCAATCATGTCGCCCTCATTCTCCCGGCCCTCGTCATCGACCACAATCAGGATCTTCCCGGATTGCAGCTCCTTGATGGCGTCCGGAATGGACAGGAACGGACTGCGAATCGTTGTCATTTCACTCAATCGACTTTGAAAATCAGGCATTTGCGGAAATCCTGTGGCGTGATCCCCGCAAGTATTATATTCAGTATATCTTCAGTCGAGTCAGGTTCCTACGGAACTC
>JAKPYU010000056.1 GCA_029568995.1 Candidatus Omnitrophota bacterium
CCGGAGAAACGCATCAATCCAATCAACTGTACGAATGGGCCGATCAAGCGCAATGAATGACATAAAAGAAACAATCCTGGAACGACTGAAAAAGGATGCCGGAATCGGCGACGGGCTGGAACGTATGGCCGCCGAGCATCCAGGAGTTTTAACATTATATCTGGATCTCTTTGCGGATCATCCCTGCCTGGAAGCCGTGGCCACGCCGATTTTCCAGGCTTATATGGCGATTGTGCGCTGCTTTGATGATGGCGGGACACTGTTTGTCTGTGGTAATGGCGGAAGTTTTGCCGACTCGGCGCATATCACGGGGGAGTTGCTGAAAGCGTTCGAGCGGGATCGCCACCTTACAGAGGAAGAACAGAAAGCATTTGCTGGCCTTCCGTATGGTGAGGATGTCGGCAAACAGCTGGAGCATGGATTCCGCGCCATGGTCCTTGGGAATAATCCGGTACTGGCGTCGGCCGTATTGAACGATTTCTCCATGGCCAATATGCACTACGCCCAGGAATTATATGCGATGGGCCGAAAAGGGGATGTTTTGATTGGGATCAGCACCAGCGGAAATGCTCGCAATGTCATGTACGCCATGACTACCGCACGGGCAACTGGTGTCAAGACAATCAGCCTGACAGGGCAAGGCGGCGGGGAGATGGGGCAATTCGCGGATATCGCAATCAAGGCTCCGGGGACAAGGACACTTAAGATCCAGGAGTTGCATCTTCCTATCTATCACACGCTTTGCCTGATGATTGAGGACCATTACTATCCGAAGGCGCGAGTCCCCGCCGAACCGCCCAAAGGCAGCGTCTTGGATTTGGATGCGCTCGCATCCGCAATCGACCGCCTGAAAGCGCGAGGACGGAAAATCGTCTGGACAAACGGCTGTTTCGATATTCTTCACATGGGCCATGTCCAGTATCTCCGAAGCGCGAAGGCGCAGGGCGATATCCTGGTAGTCGGAATCAACAGCGATGAATCCGTGCGGGCGCTGAAAGGCGAAGGAAGGCCGATCATCCCGGAACGTCACCGGGCCGAGGTCCTTGCCAGCCTGGGATGTGTGGATTATGTGACGATTTTCAGCGATATCGACACGGTCCGGCTGCTGGAACGTCTGAAACCGCACGTTTATGCTAAGGGCGGCGACTACGATATCAACAGTATTGTGCAGGTCGAGCGCCGAGTGGTGGAGAGTTACGGCGGCGAAATCCGCATTCTGCCCCTGGTTCAGGACGCCTCCACCTCACGGATCATCAGCCGGAT
>JAKPYU010000060.1 GCA_029568995.1 Candidatus Omnitrophota bacterium
GTACAGCGACCACTCTGAGATCCCCGGCTGGATGTTCGTTCGGTCGAGCGGAATCGGACCGGCGTAATCGGTTCCTATAACCTCGCCACCCTGTGAGGATACTCCATAAATAAACAAGGGATCGACTTTCTGCCAACTGTCGGGTAGGTCGGACACCGGGATTTGGAATGGCTGCGGGCATTTCGCCGATAATCCCTGCGCCAGAAGGTATTCATTCCCATTATCGGGGATGAGATCGGTATCCAGGTACAGAGCCACCGTCAGATTGATATACAGGCGATCATCGGCAAACCAGGCCAGTTCGATCCGGTCGCTTGGCAGTTGAGGATGAACCAGAATGAGCGGTTTGTATGGCCCCAGGTAAGCCGAGTCAATCTCCGCAGTGGTGGGATTGGCCTCGAATCGGTTGTCGATCTCAAAGATCATATCGAACATCTCAACAGCGTCCGGGAAGTGAATCAGACCATTCTGCACAAAATCGCTTGCGGAATAGCCCGTTGCGACATAAGGAGCGCCAAGCTGTTCGAGTGACGACACGCGCTGCCACTGCGTTCCGGGCGAGAATCGGCCCCCAATCCGGACATCCGCCAGTTTGTGGTCTTTCTGGGGATTTCGATACCGGTCGAACATGGCCAGGTGAATGTAGATATATCGGTCGGACCCGGCTCCCTGAGTCTTTCTCGCCCAACAGAAGAACAGAAGCGGCTCATTCGTCGCATAGGGGCGTTCTCCCAGGGCATTCAATCCGGACACGACATTGTTGGTCATCGTACCGGGGAACCAGGTCGTGGTGAGCGCACTGTCCTGACCGACGGCGATGGTTGGGGGATAGTCCAGGCAAATCATTCCGTTGCCCAGAAACGCCTCTTCCCCAGTGACGATAGCAACGGACGCGCCGGCGGCGATGGACTGCTCGGATGGGGGAGTCTGCATCCAGGGCGAGGCGACAACGCCTGCGGTGCCTGACCAGATCACATCCATTCCGGCATTGACCAGGATATTCTCCGACAGGTCCAGAATCTCGATTTCCCGGCTGGCGTGGTGAATGCCGACATCCGCGTAAAGCGTGCAGGTCCCACCACGAATCCCGTTGAACAGACCTTCCTGGGAAATCACGGCCAGGCCGGTTCCTTGTTCGATCCTCCAAACCGGAGCCAGGGTCTCTCCGTTCGGTCCTTCTGCCTCGAACTGTGCCGGAACACGCGTGACAATCGGATTGGCGGGTCCGGAAATGGTGATTGCCGCCTGCGGATTCGGCGACAGGTACAACACCACGGACTCGAATCGATTCAGCGGTGGAATCCCATTTCCCGAAAGGTTGATTTCGGTCATCGGTGCGGACGATTCATATTCCTCAAGCGATCCATCCTGCCGAATCACCAGCAATTCCGCGTAACTCGGCGAGGGGAATGTGACAATCGGATTGGTTGTCATGCTGGTGTTGGACCAGTACAGCACGATCCGGTCCAGGCCGTTCACGAACGACCGGTATGAATGCCCGATGGACATGTATTCGGATGGATATTGCGAGCCGGTGGACCGGGGAGCAGAAGCATTCACCGCATCCTCGCTCACCGCGCCGGACAGGAAGCGAACCAGGCGGGGATAGACGGTATATCCCGGTGTTTCTTCCGGCGGAGATGGGTAGCGGGTTTTCAGGATATAATTGTCGCGGACGAGCGCCAGGTCACGGGGGAAGATGTAATAATCATAAGCCTCAAAGAAGAGAACCGGCGAGACTCCCATGGCGAGATTCTGGGCGAGGAACCGGAGCATGAAACTCGGCATGAGCTGTTCTTCGTACAACAGGTTGGTCTTGTGTCCCCATTCGTCGTACATGAACCGCAGGTTCGCTCCTTTCGCGAATTCCATAGCGGCGTCCGGGGCCGTATAATGGTCCAGATCCACAGCCGCCTCGGCATCGGTGGGCCACTGCTGGATAAACGAGTGCAGGGATACGAAATCCACATGGTTGGCAAGGCCGCGCTGCATCAACCGCGTCAGAAGAATGGCGGACTGGGAATAGGGATCGGTTTGATTCGCGTCCAATAGTCCAAGCGCGGAGATTTTCGCGGTCGGGTCCAGTTCCCGGATCACCCGTGACGCGCGAATCACCAGTTCCAGGACGAATTCATCGAACAGTTCCCCAAATCGGGCCAGGTTCGCCAG
>JAKPYU010000067.1 GCA_029568995.1 Candidatus Omnitrophota bacterium
AGACCGCTCGTGCCCGAAAGAAATCCGCCCCGCATAACGGACAACAATAGTCTCGACCCCTTTCCGTTTTTCACATGCGACCAATAAACCATGTCTGTTCAATCTGCAATCCCCAATCCCCAATCCCCAATCCCCAATCCCCAATCCCCAATCCGCAATCCCCAATCCGCAATCCGCCTCAGCCCCTCGGTGCGAAAAGCCCGACGAAGTTGCTGAAGAAGTCCCGGTCGAAGTTGCCCAGCATCTCGTTCTGCATGATCTGGAGAGCCTCGAAAGAGGAGTTCGGTCTCCGGTAGGAACGTTTTGTCGTGAGGGCATCGAACGTATCGGCGATACAACAGATTTTCGCGTAGATATGGATGTCCTCTCCTTTCATCTTCTTGGGATATCCCGAACCGTCATAGCGTTCGTGATGCTGGTAGGCAATAATAGCCGCTTCCTCGGTGAGATTGCCGGTCTCTTCCAGAATCCGATGGCCCAATTCGGGGTGACTGCGCATAATCTTCCATTCTTCCTGGGATAACGGACCATCCTTATTGATGATCTCCGCCGGGATCTCGCGTTTGCCGATATCGTGCAGAAGGAATCCGCTGCCGAGTCGTTCGAGTTTCTCTCTCCCCTCGCCCTGAAAGATCTTCTCCGCAAGAGCGACGCTGAAAATACAGACATTCACGGAATGGGTGTACGTGTAATAGTCGTGGGAAGTCAGTGCAATCAGGTTGCGCGTGGCGGCCTCGCCCTGAAGGATCAACGAGACCGTGGGAGCAATCACGGCGTGCGAACGACGGATGGCTTCCGAGGCGCGGGGTTCGTTGAACACGGACTCCATGATGCGCGAGGACGTGCTGTAGACTATCTGGCTCCTGCGTTCCACCGGCAGAGATTCATCCTGGGCAATGGCGGCGAGGTTCTGTTCCAGATAGAGCTCATACTTCTCCATCTGCGCATCGGGAACATAAAGAACCTGGTGGTTGTTTCGGCGCAGGGCAGCCGCCACATCGGGAGTAAATGGCAGGTCCCTGGATCGATACAGCACCAGTTTCCCGGTCTTCTCGTGTTGAATATAAAGATCGAAACCGGGCGCGGTATCTTCCAGAATGTCCTTTAAATCCAGCGGGAAAAATCCTTCCGGCATTTCATTCCTCGAATCCTCTGTCACCGATCTGAAATAAACGGGACAGCGGGATTCCAATCTATAATAGTCCGAATAGGCAACTGTCCATATCCTGATAGGACAGGCGCAATGCGGCAGGCAGTCCGAAGAACGATGACTCACCGCACCTTCCCGGGTCAGTCAGGCCCTCAACCAAAAGGCAGGAAACCGAGCTGACGGTTCCACTGAAACCGTCTCGTACACCGCGAATGTGCGCAAAAGACTCTCCCCCAAGATTGGGGGAGATACAGAGGGGGTTGAAATCGTTGGACTTATCAGCCCCTCGTGATCTGCTTCATAAACGCCAGCGTGTCGCTTGCAAGAACCTCCGGACTCGGTGAAAGCTCTCGCCAGATCGAAGCCGCTGCTGCAATTTCCTTGATCGCGGGCAGGAACGATTCCAGCACCAGCCAACGGTCGTACCCGATTTCCCGCAGCGCCGCCACCATACCCTGCCAGTCGATATGTCCGTACCCGACGGGGCCTCGATCGTTTTCACTGCAATGAAAATGATACAAACGGTCGCCACAGGCTTTCAGGGCATCGATGGGTTTGCGCTCCTCGATATTGGTATGGAACGTGTCGTAATGAACGCCGAGCGCCGGTGAACCCACATCCGCAACCAGGCGACACGCGTCGGACATGGTATTCAGGAAATAGGTCTCAAACCGGTTGAGCGCTTCAACCCCCAGGAGAACCCCGGCGGATTCGGCGTAAGGAGCAACCTGCGACAGGCAGTCCACGCACCATCGCCATTCCTCCTGGGACCGACCCCGACCCACCAGATGCCCCACCGGCGAATGCAACGGGCCGGAGATAATCTCCGCTCCCATCTCGTGCGCCAGGTCGATATCGGCCTTGAGAAAATCCACACCGTGTTGACGGACTTTCGGATCGGGATCCACCAGGCTCGCCCCGGGAGCAATCACGGAACAGATCGTGCATCCCAGGCCGGTATCGCCCAGCGCCTTTCGCACCAGCGACGCCGTGATGCCCTGCGTGGAAAAGATCGGCAACTCCACGCCGTCATAGCCCAGGGACCGAACCTTCTCGAACAGCGGAATGTCTTTGTCGGTGAATCCACCGGTCCAGAGTAAGAGGTTGACTCCGAATTTCATGATACTCCTCTGCGTGTCGCGTTACGGTGTAATAACCGCTTTCATCACCTTGTCGTCACGATTCTTCACCTTGGTGAGAGCGTCGATCAGGTCCGGAAGGCCCATGACATGAGAAGCCAGGGGCTTGGTGTCGATCAATCCGGTACCGAGCGCCTGGAGCGCGGTCGGCCAGACCAACGGGGCCAGCCAGGAAAACCGAATCGTTTTGTCCCAGAGGATCGAAGCCAACGCCGGTACGTGGATCACGGCCTTATCCGAGGGCAGTCCGAAATAGACAATGCGGGCACGTCTGCCGGAGATCTGCAACGCCATTTCCATGGCCTCCACCGCGCCGGTTGGGGTAATCACAGCATCGGCAAACATGCCGCTGGACATTTCGGCGATCTTCGCTTTCAAGTCGGCAACATAATAGGGAGAAGCGGAATCGTTCACATTGAAAACAGCATCCGCCCCCAGCTTCTTGGCCACATCCAGTCGATAATCATCGCCTTTCGAGCCGGTGACAACCACAGTCCCGGCCCCCCGCCTTCGGACCATCTGAAGCATCATCAGGCCGATCACGCCCGGTCCCATCACCACACAGAAATCGCCGGTATTGACCTGCATGTTCTGGGTACCATACGTGGCACAGGCAAGCGGCTCGGTCAACGCAGCCTGCTCAAAGGAAACTCCATCGGGAATCTTGTGGACACCGGTGTAATTCGAGACGCAATACTCCGCAAATCCGCCGTTGGTGGAGACCCCCAGAACGGTCTTCTTCTCGCACAAATTGACCTGTCCGCGCTTGCAGACAGCGCAGGCATTGCAGTATTGAACCGGGTCAAGCACTACGCGGTCGCCCGGCGCAAACAGGCCTAGCCGCTTGGGAATGTCTCCCACCTCGACCACCTCACCGGAAAACTCATGGCCGAGAATCAACGGCCCTTTCCCGGTCGGGGTTTCAAGCGAGGCATTGCCGAAATAGTAGGCCACATCGGAACCGCAGATTCCGCAGGCTTTGACACGCACCAGAATTTCATCCACCTGGACTTCCGGAACGGGAACTTCCTCCAGGGTCATCTTGTTGGGTTCGTAGAAGACTTGCGCTTTCATCTTTTCAGCCATCGTCGTTCCTCCTGATTATTTAGTACCGCGCCAGGTACGGGGCCAGGAATTTCTGGGCCGCCTCGGTCACATCCCACGCCTCCGGCCAGAAGCAGAGGTCGATGGTCCACCATTTGCCCGTGTATTGGGCATCTTCCATAATCGCCGGAATGACTTTGTCGAAGTCGATCTTTCCCTCGCCGAACGGCCTGTGTGTGCTCGTTTCGTTGCCGTGCAGAGTTCCGTCGGAATCGATCAGGTGAACATGCCCGATCTTGCCTTTCAGCGTCCTGGCGAACTCAACCACACCACCGCGGAGAGTCTCTTTCTCTCCGAACTGCCGAGCGCCCACCACCGCGCACATATAGGCATGGCAGGTGTCGAACATGACCTTGAAATTAGGATGATCGACTTCCTCGACCATCTTCACCACTTCGCTCGGCTTATTGAACAGGAAGCCGGGTTCGAACTCCCAAACCATCTTAATGCCGTAGGACTCCGCAATTCCGGCGCATTGCCGCCAGAGATCCGCAATCCGTTTCCAAGCCACCTTCCGATCGACATCCGGCACGCCATCCGGGCCGTTCACCGTGTCGACACGAATCCCCGGCGATCCCAGATCGAGGCATAACTGAATGTTCTTTTTGAACAGATTGATATATGCATTGTTTTGCTGGGCGGCATCCGTTCCCGGACCGGGCGCGGACCAGAAATCCGCTGCCAGCCCCGACACTTCCAGCCCGTTCACCTTCACCAGGTTCTTGATCTTCTCCCGGTCGCACTTCATCGGGTAATCATCCGGGTGAATATGCGGGCGAAATGCGCCGATCTCGACGCCATCGAATCCCAGCTCGCCGAGTCGTCGGACCACCTGGTCGAACGGGATCGGGTTGTCTTGATATGGGCCGAACGCATAGGCCCACGTTCCGATGGAGAGTTTTCTGGTCATGAGCGATACCCCTCTGTTGTCGGCTTCGAAAGCCGTATTGTGTGTGAATTTTCCTTATTCGATCACGGGTGGATAACAGCACACCACCTCGAGTGTCTCCGATCCCTTGCTGACCACATCGAATCCGGGCAGCGATGTCGGGATAAAGAACGACTTGCCCTTTTCAATGGCCACTTCGCCGAACGGTCCGCGCAGTGCGCCTTTGCCCTCGGTGGTTACCATGCAATAGAAACCCTGGTCGCCGGGCATACCGATCTTGCCCTTGACGAGCAGACGGCTGACCCAGAAATACTGACGGGCCTCCGGTGGAACCAGGTATTCCTCGACACTGCCGTTCTCCTCGCGGGCAATTTCCGGGGTTCTCAAGACGTAGTTATTGAGATAATCCAGCGGCATGGCGTCAAACCGCGCCGCGTCCAGTGCAATATCCCAGTCCAATCCCAACGAGGCATCTTCCCTGGAGAATGGATAGCCTTTCCACTCGGAGAGAATGTTCCAGTCGGTGGGTTCCTGGGGTTCCAGTATGCAGACTCCCGATCCGAGTGAATGGACGAAACTGTCGCGCAGGAAGATCACGTCCCGTTTTTTGGGGCAGACTTCATGCATGTGGGCGCGCATGGTTTCGACATCCTGGGCTTCCATCCATTCCCGGAATTGCTCCTTGGTGATGTCCTCTTTCCAGCCGATCCAGGTTTTGGCGCCCGGGCGGGTTCCGATCACGATCCAGGCTTCGTTCTTGCCGTTCGGCGAATTGAGATGTTTCTTGGCAAATTCCGGTGAGGGATGCCAATGGACCGGGATGTGAGCATCGTCGCCGACATCGAAAATCTTCAGCAGGACACCGAGACTGGCGCCGAACCTGGCATAGTGCTTTGCGCCCAGGGTCTCATCGGGAAGGGCCTCCAGGATTTCTTTCAGAAGAACAATGGAGCCATCGGGGAGTTGAACGCGGCTGAATCCCTTATCGGGCGGGTTTTCGCGTCCGGGGGTGATGGCGCGGTTGGTGGAGAAGATCCATTCTTCGGAGCGGAAATCGTCTTTGGGATCAGGTTCCCCGACGAACTCGGCCCGCAATTTCCCCCCGTTATAGAAATGCAGGTACGTGTTCGGAGCCAAGGCAACGGGAGCGCTGATCAATTTACGCAGGACATCGGTTGAAGCCATAATGACACCTCTCGTGACGTGGGCCACTGGGGAATCCCGGAGTCTTGTCCGAACACCGGAACCGCAGCCCGAAGTTCAAGGTCGAATTTCGACCGCTGCAATGGCAGAAGGGTAACATGCCGGAGCCGCTCTGAATAGCGCAATGCCTGCCTGGAGCGCGAACATCCGGCCAAATCTGCGAGAATTGGATTGCGGGAGGGCGAGGCTCCCGCCGAGCCGCGAATCCTGCGAAGGCCACGACAAAAATCCCTCCCCCGAAGATCGGGGGAGGCGAGGTGGGGGTTGAATTCATCAGACCTGCCATGTCCACTCCAGCACCCCCACTTTTCGAAAACACAACGGGCGCACCGAAGCACGCCCGTCGATACACAGTTCCGTATCCTTTGGAAAATCAGGCAGACCCGCCGAGTCCATCCTCAAATGAGGCCGTCGCGATCGGGAAGCAGAGGTTCTCCTTGACATACTGAATGCCGCCCGCGCTGGTGGCATCCAGATCGCGATACGCGCTTTCGGCCTCGACAACCAGCGGGGCCGTTTTCGTGCCCATGACTTTGCAGTATCGATCTTTGTACCCGATCTGGATCATGAGTTCCGCGAACCGCATCAGGTTGATATCGCCTGTGTTCAGATCCGTGAACTGCATACCGCGTTTCTGCCAATCGCCCTGGATGGCCCGCATGGGGAAGTTCGGGCGGATGACGTGGTTCTTGACATGGCAGCCATAGCAGCGATCCCCCACTTTCAGGAAGCGGGTTTCCCAGCCCTCACCCTCCCAGCAGTGTGAAGGATCGACATTGACGGCAAGGCATTTGTCGCCATCGCAGGCATTCACCAGCATCAGAAAATCATCGGCGCACATGGCCGCCGTACCCGGATGGATCTCATGGCAGAGATAGATCCCCAGGGAATTCGCTTTCTGGCGCAGCTTGGCGGTTTTTGTCACAAACCGCTCCAGGCCCTCTTTGACCAGGTCGTATCCCGGCCCGGCGAAGAAACCCCAGGGGTATCCGGTGGTCGCTTCCCAGCCGAACGCGACACCCCAGAACATGGGAAGGATTTTCACTCCGAGCTCGGCGGCATAGTCCATGAAGCGGAGAAGATAATCCTCGGCCCATTGTTCGATTTTCTCAGGACTCAGCTTGGCTACCTCCGGCGAGAGAAACGGGCGCATCGTAGGCGAACCGGTCCAGGCGGTGGTATGCACCCAGAAGACGCAATGGGTGGAGATGCCGTCCAGCTTCAGTCCCCGTTTCGCAAAGGCATCTTTGACCTCGGCGACAGGCCGGAAGCCATCGCCCTTATCAAACATATAATTGGACGGTTGAGCGCCTTCCGCTCCGGATTTCTGGGCAAAATCCAGAAACCCATCCAGTCCTTTTCCTCCGTGTTGACCACCCTCGATCCCGACGTGGAATAACCTTGGCATTGTTCTATTCTCCTTTCGATGAATCGTCCTGGTCTGACGTTTTTTTCAAGTACGGCGCTGTCCGCTCGGCGGGGAAACACCCTGCCGACCGGCAGCGGTTCCCTATCCACTTTCGCCCACCTTACGCCATCTGTCTACCCTGGACCGCCCAATCCCTTTCCGGTTGCGGTTGACTGGAAAGGAATCTCATGTTCCCATTGTCTCCAACCACCATCAAGATCAGGAAGTGAAAAACATGACTCTTAAGAAAGCTCAGCCACAACCGTCATTGCGAGCGAAGCGTGGCAATCTCATTGTTCGATTATGCAAGCCTGAGATCGCCACGTCGCCACCCTTTGCAGGCTCCGGGCGGCTCCTCGCGATGACAGGACGGGCATGGCCCCGCAGAGCCATGCTTGTCCTTATCGTCGCAGGGTTTGCCCTGTTTCTGAACGCGATCCCCGCAACTGGCGCCGATTTCCAGGACACCAACGCCCGAATGCAGGAAATGGCAGGCGATGCGATCTTTTTCGGTGATGAAGTCCTCGCAAAAGCGAAGGAACTGAAGCCTGGCGAGAAATTCACGATTGATGAAGACAAGGATGGCGATCCGGACATCCTGATCTTCAACGACAACGACCCCAAGCACACCATCCAACCGATTCTGGTGAAAGTCATTGACGAAGATGATGACATGAAATCGAATGCCGAAGCCGACACGGACAGCGACTGCTGGATCGCAGACTGGCAGGGCGATGGAGTGATTGATTGTGTGGTGGACTATGAGGACAAGGACGGCGACAACGATGTGGATCTCATGGTCTTGTACGACAAAGACTTCTATGGGCGGACCATCGCCATTGTCTGCGAAGACCACGGCGACGACAACCGTCTCTGGTACACCCGGAACTACACTTACGATCAGCCGGGCTGCCAGTGGCTTACCGATTTCAACGGCGATGAGCTGTTCTGCATGTACGATTTCGATGTGCAGACCGGCGAGCTGTTCCCCAAGTTCGAGAATCCGTTCAGTTTCTACGATGTGGACGGCGACCAGTGCTCGGAGATCGTGATCCGGTTTTCGGGGCTGGATCGGGAGATCAACCATCTGAGGTACAGCTTCGATGTGGATAACGACGCAAAGGAAGGCAATCCGCACGATTACGATTTCTCATTCAATTGCGAAGGGGCCGCTCCCATTCCCCCCGATGCGTTCGCCATGCCGACATTCCGAAACGGAAAAGCGCGGAATGGGCATATCGCCTGGGAAAAAGGCATTGAGACTGCCAACGCCATGACTTGGCAGAAAAACATGTTCATCTGGGATGAGGGTGACAATACGGCCAATCCCGACGACGAAGTCCAGAAATTCCACGACCGCTGGGAGGGTGTCGGCGGGTATCGCCTTCCGAAATGCAACTTCCGCCGGGAATACGATGCCGACTTCAGCGGGAAGTACAAGCTGTATTGGTGGCCCATCGACCAACGACTGCACCAGTTCGGGGCAGAAACCGGCGAGCTGTACGTGGATTACAATTTCGACGGGAAAGAAGACATGGTGTTCTTCTATAAGGACACCAATGAAGATGGGTATTTCGATGTCTGGCAGATTGACATCGGAGCGGATGGCTCCATCGAGCGGGAATCCAAGGATGAGCGCTTGCAGGTTATCGACGTATCAATTGAAGAATATCAGAACCTGCATTCATTTTATGTGAATCAACTGAAAGAGGCATTGAAAGCCAACCGCGAAGTCATCGAAGCGATGAAAAAGGTCATGGGACGCCGCGAACCGACCCCCATTGAAGAATGGTTCACCCGAACCATGCCCAAGGAATATCACGCGGCCAAGAAACTGGCCTCCAGTCCGGAGGCGAAGCGATACTACCAGGACATAACGCGGGAATTTCTTTTTGCGGCTCTCCGTAATTTCCTTGCAGATCGAGGCACTCCGCTGAGTCGTGAACAGATTTCCATCTATCAGTGCGGGAAATACGACGAGTTCGCGAGAATGCTGACTGCGAATTATATGCATACGAAGTAGCTGTCGATATTCTGGGCAATTCCATTGTCTTCATCGCGAGCATGGCTCCGGTGGGGCCAGTGATTGGGATCAAGAAGGCATTGTCTTCCGGGGCTGTCCCCGTCCCGTCATCGCGAGCGCGACTCCGGCGGAGCCGGTGATTGGGAAAAGAAAGCACGGTCTTTTGTACTGTGGGCGAAGGAGCGAAGATACGCACGACCCCTCTGTATCTCCCCCACACTCTGGGCGAGAGTTTCCTCCCCCGAAGATCGGGGGAGGTTAGGTGGGGGTTGACCGGATAGCAGGAGATTTCTCGGCGTTACGATTGAGAGCGAGCTTTCTCAGGAGAAAACGATTTTCATGAATGCCAATCCATCAGAAAAACTAGCCATTCACGGCGGTGAACCGTATCGACGGGAACCCTTCCCGCGACGGGTGATGTATGACGACCGGGAGATTGCCAAAGTCACGGAAGCGCTTCGGTCGCAGACCCTGTTTCAATTCAGCGGCAAGCTGGTCGGGGAGTTCGAGCGCAAATTCGCCGAGGCGTACGGAATGAAACACGCGCGCGCGGCGACCTCCGGCACAGCGGCCATTCATGTCGCTGTGGGAACGGTCGATCCCAATCCGGGGGATGAGATTATCACCGCGCCGATTACCGATTTCGGCTCTATTGGTCCGATTCTTCAGCAGAATGCGATTCCGGTGTTTGCCGATGTCCGTCCCGATACACTCACCATGGATCCGGCGGACATAGAAAAGAAGATCACAGCGCGAACAAAGGCGATCATTCTTGTCCACCTGTTCGGAACCGCCGCCGATGTGGACACGGTCCTGGAAATCGCAAGACCGAGGGGGATTCCTGTGATCGAAGACTGCGCCCAGGCGCACCGGACGAAATACAAAGGTCGCTGGCTTGGGACCATTGGCGACCTGGGCTGTTTCAGCTTTCAGGAATCCAAGCTCATGAGCACAGGCGACGGCGGCATGGTCATCACCAATCGAGAGGACTATTGGGACCGAATGCGGCTGTTTGTGGACAAGGGATTTGCCCGGTCCGGCTGGGGGCCGCGCTGTTACCAATTCCTCGGACCGAATTACCGCATGTCCGAACTGACCGCAGCCGTGGGGCTGTGCCAGCTGGAGAAGGTGGATGGCGTCGTTCAGCGCCGCAAACACATCGGGCAGCTGCTCTCGTCCCTCCTGGAGCCGATTGACGGAGTCCTGCCGGCAACGCACCTTCCCGAATCGGAGCACAGTTTCTGGCTGTATCCGCTTCGTGTCACTCACTGGTCGGCAGTGAAATTCGGCGAGGCGCTCAAGGAAGAAGGAATTCCCAACATGCCCGGATATACGGGAGTGCCGATGTACCTCTGCTCCAAGGCGCTCACCGAAAGAAGGACCTTCGGAACCTCCCGTTTCCCCATTCAGGATCGAACCTACGCCGAAGGGCTTTGTCCGGTTGCAGAAAAAGCCATGCAGGAATTCATCACAATCTGGTTTCACGAAAGCTACTCCGACGACGATATCCGGGATATCGCGGGCGGGGTGGCGAAGGTTGCGGCGAAGTTGGAATGGGATAAATAGGACTTATACGACCTATATGACCTATGGGACTGAGAAACTCATTAGCAAACGGAGAACCATTGTGGACAGCATCGGAATCGGAGTGATCGGCAGCGGATTCATGGGCAGGACCCATTCGGAGGCATTCTCGAAATATGTAAACGGCGCATCGTTGCGCGCGGTGGCGTG
>JAKPYU010000120.1 GCA_029568995.1 Candidatus Omnitrophota bacterium
TCGCTGCGTTGCGTCCACTCCGGAACGATTCTCGACAGGGTCTGCATGTTGTAGTTTCGGAGGATCTCCCGATGGGATGTTCCGAATGTCGCATTTCCCAGTTTCAGCCAGATATGCGGATCGTTCGCGTATTTCAAGAGTTCGGTTGCGGTCTTGGCGAATTCCCTTGGGCTGGCGGCCCCCTGAAGGCGCGGTGCGTAGTCGTTGAAGAGCAATCCCCAATCGACCTTGCGAAAATCCCGGTAGGAATAGTTCTCGTCAATGGCACGCTTTAATTCTGCATAAGACTCTTCGCTTCGCGGATTCTCCGGTTTGGGAGCGGGACTTCCATCTCCCGGCCCGGTCTGGAACGAGATCGGGTACGGCTCGGCGGGTTCATCGTTCTTGCCGACGAAGTTGCGATAGGTGGGACTATTGATGCTGAGCCAGTAATCGTGATTCGGCTCCAGGTCGACCGGCATTTCACATGTCCGCGCGTCGATCCACCGGGGCTGGCCGAGCATTTTCGGGAACGTCTCGCCGCCGCCAACCCAGGAATAACCCGCCTGCTTCATATCCTGATCGAACGTGACACGGATCTTTTTCAGAGAAGGATTAACGTTGGTATCGCCATTGTCCGGGATGGCTTCAATCACTTTCGGCGGGGCTGTCCAGGAGATACCCGGCAATCCCGCAATAAGGAGCATACAGATAACCGTGGCATGAACCACGAATCTCCATGGCCCGCGCTCGACGTTTTGCAGATGAGTGTGGGAAGCTTCCATGACATCCAACCTCGCTTTCAGGCGGATTCATTTTGACCGCCGAAGTTTCACAATCAGCACGAAGGCCGCATTAATCACAACAATCGCCATCAGGACCCACAGAATATTTCGATTTGCCCATTCTTTCGGGCCGGAAGAAGGATCTGCGCCGTTTTCCGCCGTCGAGAGTTCACCGGTCGCATTGCCGGGCACGGACGGAACACCCATGATTGTCGATCTTTCCCATTCCGCTACAAGGCTCTCTCCGACACCAGCATCCCAATCGGCGGCAATCAACAAGTCTACGCCCGGATTGAGCGCTTTGACCTGGCAGGAGCACGGGCCGACGAGGAACTGGCAGGCTTCTGTGATATTCTCTTTTGTGATTCCCTTCCCGACCAGCGCGTATAGAACCCGACCTCGTCCATACACCGGAAAGGCCATCGGCTCGGAGGCATAATCCACAAGATCCGGTTCGCTGTGAATCAGCATCTCAACAAAGAATTTCTCATTGGGATCCGTGCGCGATACACGGAGGACCGAGAAGTCGATTTCAAGATCCGGCATGGTCGCACCATCTGCGGACGGCACTCCTTCGAGATAGGTTTGTTCGGGAATCTCCAGTTCTTTTTCAAGTTCGTTCAGTGTTTCCTCAAGGAGAGAGAACGCAGGATCGTCCTTGGCGGTATCGCCGCTGTCCAGCAGAATCCAGACGGCGGTTTCGGCGCTGAGAATCCGTTTGGCGATTTCGGTGCGGGCAGGGGAATCAGGAAGAGCGTGTACAACCTCCGGAGTGAGCGCCCCGGACCAGACTATCTGATTCGGCAGGGAGTATTCGGGGTATTTCAATTCCATCCAGGGGGAAGTCGATTCGGGATCGAATCCTTCCGGTATTTGAGGAGGCTGGAGCTCGGCAAGATCGACCAGGGAGAGTTCATAATTCGAGTAAGGGACCTGGCTGGAAGATCGAGCGTCCAGCGAATCGAGGAGACTCTGATCTTCGGGGGTAAGAGGTCCACGATGATAGACCGTGAGCGCATAGCGATCGGCAGGCCAGCGCTCCAGGGCATAGCGAAACACCGGCACATCACACGCCGGTACGGAGAGATCCGAAGAGATCCAACCAAGCAGAAGCAGGCAGAGCGATATTCGCGATACTCTCCAATTCTTCAAGTGAGAACCTCCATCCCTTCGAGGATCAATGGATATCATCTCACAGGCTGGAAGCCTGTGCCACCCTTTTCACCCTTGCCTTGTGGGTCCGATTCTCCTGAGAAAGCTCGCCCACAGACAGGCAGGCCGGGGAATTTTGTGGTACCCGGTCAACCCCCACCTAACCTCCCCCGATCTTCGGGGGAGGGACCTCTCCCCCACTTTCTTTGCCCAATCACCGGCTCCGCTGGAGGGAGGCTCGCGATGACGGGATGGGCAAGTCTATTCGGAATTCATTGTCCCGGCCAGAATTGTCTTCAATGTCTTTGCCGTCTTGGTCGGAGCATGGTTCTTGAAAATGGACGAATAAGCGAAAAAGGCCATTCCGGCGGTGCGTTGTTTTCGAATCAATGCAATTTCGCGGCGTAGTTCCTCCACCGGCTGCTCCAGGCTGATCCCGGTTGCCACGCGCCCGATTCGTTGTTCCCCCACAGTGTCGCAGTATTTCTTCAGATTCGAGTCGAAACTTTTCCGGTAATAATTCATCGGGAACACGAGGTCCATCAGTCCCTCCCGCAGCCATAGCGCCGAATCCTGGAAATAGGTCTCTTTGCCTTTGTCCGGGTCGGCGAGCACGGCACAGGAAAGAACCAGGGAAGGATTCTCTTTCAGTGCCGCCGAGCGAATCTCCCGCAACAGATCGGTCAGAGCGCCGCATCGGAACCGATTCCAGGCGTCGGCATTCTGCGTGGGGGTTTTGCCGGTTTGAGTCTTGAACTGCTCCAATGCGGTCTTGTCGTAGGAAAAATCCTTGTGTTTGGCGAGTTCGGCGGATTTCAGTTTCCCGTATGCCTGTTCCGCCGGGTAATCCGATGGAAATCGGAAATAATCGAGGTGAATCCCGTCAACCTTGTACTGTGCAGCCACCTCTGCAAAAAGCCGTTTGAGGTGTGCCCGCGCTTCGGGGTGATGCGGAGAAAGGAACGTATACCAACTCTTGCAGGGCCGCATCCGCTTGCCGGCCAGATCCACCATGAACCACTCCGGGTGCGTCGCCCATACCTGCCCGGATTCTTTCGGGGGCGATTCCTCTCCACGCCATCCGGGGAGCACGTTCATGTAAGCGTGGATCTGCAATTTCCGATTCTCCGCCTCACGAATCGCGACGGCCAGCGGATCCCACGCCGGATCGTTTCCTGTGGCGGCGGGCGAGTCGCCTGTCAGCTGCCAGGTCCACGGTTCGATTTTCGAAGGATAGTGAACTGTCCCATCCCCACGAACCTGAAACAACACGGCGTTGAATCCATGTGTGGCGGCGTTGGTCATAATTGAAACCACGTCTTGTTCGGTTTTGTAGTCCCAGCGAGTTACCCAGAGTGCCCGAATTTCCGCTTGGACATCAGGCACTGAAACAAGAAAGAATACCGCCAAAGCAGCAAGGAAAAATCTTCTCAAAAATCCTGCCTCCGATCTCACTTTGGGTAACGCTCTGCCTTCCGGTCATTGAACTGTCTTTACCACAGACCGAGAGCCTATGCCACCCCTCTTTCCTCTTCCCTCCGGAAGAAATGCCATTCAGCAACGTTGTGGGCTAGCCCGCAGACGGGCTTGAGCCTACCCCACTTATCAAGCCCTAGGCTTCGGGGAAGAACCTCGAATACATGGCACGTAATTTGCTTAAACAAAGTAAGTCGATTCCAATTTGGCTGTGGCAGACCAGGTTTTCGTCATCCTGTTCTGCCGGACCGAATCCCGGGTGCTCAAGGTTTTACATTTCCGGGTCGATACCCATGACGAAAGCCAACATCCCCCTGAAAGGGGGTGGGTAGAATGGTTGATACACGATATGACCCTCCAAAGATCCCTACTTTCACGACCGGCCTGCTGCGGATGAGTGAATCCGGCAAGTATGAGGGGAAGGAATACTTCGCTCTTCCCTACTACAAGCAGCCCAAGAAGAGAAATGTGCCCGAAGAAAAGAAGGAAAAGCCTCACAAGAAGGACCCCGATCACCAGGTCGATTTTGTGGCCTGACCACCTTTGCCCCTGATCCATGCGAGACTGCGGCCTGAATTGATAGAAGAGGCCTGGATGATGCCGGGCAACCATGGCGGGTTGCCGAATCCCCAATCCCCAATCCCCAATCCGCAATCCCCAATCCCCAATCCCCAATCCGCAATCTGCAATCCGCAATCCCCAATCCCCAATCCACAATCCGCAATCTGCAATCCCCAATCCGCAATCCCCAATCCCCAATCCACAATCCGCAATCTGCAATCCCCAATCCACAATCCCCAATCCGCAATCCGCAATCCGCAATCCGCAATCCGCAATCCGCACTCCGCAATCCCCA
>JAKPYU010000135.1 GCA_029568995.1 Candidatus Omnitrophota bacterium
GCGCAGTTTGGTGATTCTCGACGAGATCGGGCGCGGAACCAGTACGTATGACGGGGTCAGCCTGGCCTGGGCCATTGTCGAGTATCTCCACGCGATTCGTCAGCGCGGTGTCAAGACGCTGTTTGCCACGCACTATCACGAGCTGGCGGAACTGGAAAAGCATCTTGAGCGCGTCGTGAATTACCATGTAAGGGTCAGCGAAAATGAGGGAAAGATTACTTTCCTTTACCGAATCGAACGGGGATTCAGCGATCATTCGTACGGAATACACGTAGCGGAACTTGCGGGTATTCCGGGCAGGGTTACAAAACGGGCCAGGCAGGTGCTGCGGGAACTGGAATCCGGTGGATACCTGCGGGATCAGTCGCAGGCCGCCCCTCAAGTGCAGTTATCCCTGTTCTCGTTGATTGAGGAACCTCTACGCGCCAGGTTGGCCGCCCTGGACCCGAATGACATTACACCGAATGAGGCGCTCCAGGTATTGACCGAACTGGTCGAGGAGGCGAGGAAATAATTCTCGGGGCGTACGGCTGTGTGCCCGAATCGGACCGTAGGGGCGCACGGCCGTGCGCCCCTACTGAGACGTATAACCAATTGTGGGGGGACCCCCCCGCGGTTGCCCTGGCCCTGATCGCTGTCATTTACCCCTTCACCACCAGATTCACCAACCGCCCCGGCACGACGATTTCCTTGACAATCTGTTTGCCTTCCAGGCGGGATGCGGCGGCCTCCTTCGCCAGGGCGAGTAATGCGTCCTTTGAAATGTCGGGGGATACATACAGCCTTTCACGAATTTTCCCGTTGATCTGAACGGGAATCTCGATTGTATCCGCAGCGCAGAGAGATTCATCGTAAGTCGGCCAGGACTGGTATGCCAACGATCCTTCATGTCCCAGGCGTTCCCACAATTCCTCTGCAATATGCGGAGCGAACGGGGAGAGAATCAGTACAAATCGTTCCGCCTGGGAGCGGGTGAATGCTTCGGCGCTCTTGGTTGCTTCATTGATAAAGGTCATCAATTGCGCGATGGCCGTATTGAAAGCAAGCGATTCGACATCCAGCGTTACCTTCTTGATGGTCTGGTGGAGAATTCTTTCCACCGCCGTATCCGGGGCTTGGTCTTCATTGAGGGACGGGCGGACAGGGAAATCGCCTTCATCCTTCTCCTCGCCGACGACCAATCGCCAGGATCGCTGCAGAAATCGATTCACTCCGACAATGGCGCGCGTATCCCAGATTTTGCTGGCATCCAGTGGCCCCATGTACATTTCATACAGGCGCATGGAGTCCGCGCCCCACTCCGTAATGACCTCTTCGGGATTAACTACATTCCCCAGGGATTTGGACATTTTAGCGTTGATGACATTGAGAATCTCGCCGGTCTTGGGATGAGTGGGTTTCTCGTCTACCCATACGACATTCGCCGTGGGAACCGTGATGCCGGTAGATGTCTGGTAAGCAGGTGCAGTAATCATGCCTTGGTTAAACAGCTTCATAAACGGTTCCGGCGTGGAGACCGCACCGATATCATACAGAACGCTATGCCAGAATCGCGAATAGAGCAAATGGAGAACCGCATGTTCCGCCCCGCCGATATAGAGATCCACCGGCATCCAGTATTTTTCCTTTGCCGGGTCAACGAAGCATTGTCTATTTTGAGCGTCAATGAATCGCAGGTAATACCAGCACGATCCCGCCCACTGCGGCATGACATTGGTCTCCCGCATCCCGGTGCGGCCGGTTTTGGGATCGGTCACGCGGCACCAGGATTCGGCCTTAGACAGGGGCGGTTTCATCTCGCCGGTGGGGCTGAAGTCCTCCATATCCGGCAGGGTGAGCGGTAAGTCATTTTCATCGAGCGGCTCAACGGTTCCGTCATCCCAGGAGACAATCGGGAACGGCTCGCCCCAGTAGCGCTGGCGGGAGAACAGCCAATCCCGGAGTTTGTAGCGAATCGCTTTCTCGCCTTTGCCCTGTTGCTCCAGCCATCGGGTAATCGTCTGCTTCGCTTCGGGGGTAGGCTGACTATCGAAAATCGGCGAGTTAATCGCAATCCCATCTCCGGTAAAGCAGCGGAGGATTTTGCCGTCTCGCTGTATTTCCCGAACCAGGCCGATCTTCTCCCGTTCCGTCTCGCTGTCGGGAATAAACGGCGGACGGACAACCTCTACAATCGGAAGATTAAACTGGATCGCAAAATCGAAGTCGCGTTCATCATGCGCAGGAACAGCCATAATCGCGCCGGTCCCGTACGACATCAGTACATAGTCGGCGATCCAGATCGGGATTTTTTGATGATTAACGGGGTTGACCGCATAGCCGCCGGTGAATACGCCGGTCTTTTCCTTGGTGAGGGCGGTTCGATCCAGTTCGCTTTTTCGGGCGGCGGTTTCCCGGTATGCGAGGACGTCCGGTAAACGTTCAGGGGTGGAAACGGCCTCTACCAGTGGGTGTTCCGGTGCGAGCACCATATAGGTTGCGCCGAACAGTGTATCGGGGCGGGTGGTGTAAATGCGGAGTTTCTCGCCGGCACGGGGGCCGTCGGCGATCTCAAAATCCGCGTCGGCTCCCTCGGAACGTCCGATCCAATCGCGCTGCATCTTCTTGATCGACTCCGGCCAATCCACCAGGTCCAGTCCCTGAAGCAATCGTTCGGCGTATGCGGTGATCCGCAGCATCCACTGGCGCAGCGGCTTGCGGACGCAGGGGAATCCACCGACTTCGGAACGCCCTTCGCTGTCTACTTCCTCATTGGCGAGCACGGTTCCCAGTTGGTCGCACCACCAGACGGGGGATTCTGCCTGATACGCCAGCCCTTTCTTGTACAGTTGCAGGAAAATCCACTGGGTCCAGCGATAATAATCGGGGTCGCTGGTTGCCAGTTCGCGGTCCCAATCGTAGGAGAATCCGAGAGAACGGATCTGGGCGCGGAAGGTGTCGATGTTCTTCAGAGTCGTCACGGAGGGATGGGTTCCGGTCTTGACCGCGTGTTGTTCCGCCGGAAGACCGAACGAATCCCAGCCCATCGGGTGAAGGACATTAAATCCGCGCATCCGTTTATATCGGGCGACAATGTCCGACGCGGTATACCCTTCGGGATGGCCCACATGCAGGCCCGCTCCGCTCGGATAGGGAAACATGTCCAGGACATAGTATTTCGGTCGGGAGGCATCGAACTGTTCCTCGCCGGGACTGAATGTCTTGAACGTCTTATTCTCCAGCCAATATCGCTGCCACTTGGCTTCGATAGCGGCGAAATCGTAGGGGGATCTCGGCATGATTTTTCCTCAGATCAACACAAAAATTGCCCAAAAATCCTATCTTATTTGTCGAGGTGTCCATAGAGAAGTGAGCAGGCAGCTGTCGAGAGGATGCTCCCATCCGGTCCGGTTGCCAATCGGCTTTCAGTAGGCCATGATGAAGTAACCGATCTCTGTGGATTTTCGGCAGGAGGAATAGAACATGTGCCGTCTTGTTTTCCGGCGAATCGCGCCCCTGGTGGCCCTGTCTCTTGTGTGGTCGATGAACGTCTCCGGCGATACCGAGTGGATCATGGGAGATGCCGAAGTCATCTGTGACCTTGTGGAGCAGTTCGGCAACGGCAAAGCGGAGAATGCGCTGGAGGCAAGCGTCTCCCAGCGGGAGACCTCCGGTAAAGTCACCGCTCCGGGGATCTTCTTGCATCCTCTGCCGGATGGGGAGGCGGTCTGGCGCGTCTCCCTCGCTCTTCCGAAACTCCAGCCGACGGAGAGACTGATCCTGGTGAGCGATCTGGGACTGCGAGATGGAATTCCGTGGGGAGATCCGACCAAACCGGCCTGCAATGGAGTGGATTTCCAAATCCGCATAGATGGCAGGACTTTTCTGGCCAAGACAGTTGAAAGTCCCGGAATGAAACCTGTTTCGTGCGACCTGAGCGTGTTCCACGGACAAACGGT
>JAKPYU010000139.1 GCA_029568995.1 Candidatus Omnitrophota bacterium
CCCGTTTGCGAATTGACGATGGCAGCCCGCAGATTTGTGCCCCCTAAATCACAACCGATGAAATTCCCCATAATATCCTCCGGAAGTATTTGTTTACAGATTGATTAATGATGATTCTACCCGAAACTTCGTTTTTGATCGGATGCGGTCCCGTTTCGGGGGAAAAGTCGTTTAGCCGATAATTTCGGTATGATCCTCCAGCTGCCGGTTGCGAACAGCCGCCCGGCAGATAATGCAGTCGCGGCCGATCATGCTGCTTTCGATCAAGGCGCAGGGTCCGATGCGGCTGCCGGAACGAATTACCGTTTCCCCGCTGATCCACGTATCGGGGTAAAGGGTCACATCGCGTTCCAATCGCACGGAATGATCGATATAAGTCGTCAGCGGATCGATCATGGTAACGCCTTCCGTCATCCAATAGGTATTCACCCGTTTGCGCATAATCGCTTCCGCTTCGGAAAGGTGGACGCGGGTATTCACTCCCAAAGCCTCTTCCCGATCCTCCAACACCACAGCTTGAACCGTCTTGCTGTCCCGGTTTGCCAATTCCACCAAATCGGTCAGATAATATTCCCCTTTGGGGGATAGTGTGACGCGTTTCAACGATTCCCAAAGCCATTCGGATTGAAAGCAATACAGCCCCACATTACATTCTTTGATCGCCAACTGCTGCGGAGAAGCCTGGGCTTCCTCCACGATGGCTGCCACACTTCCGTCCGCGTTGCGCACGATTCGGCCGAAACCGTGGGAATCCTCCTGAATGATGGTTAACATTGTGAATACAGCCGCCGATTGTTGTTGTAAATCACAGACCCGCCGGATCGTCTCCGCTCGCAGGCAAGGCATATCCGCATAAGCGACCAACACATTTTCCGCCCGGCCTTTGGCGTCTTTTTCGGCTGCGGCGACGGCGTTTGCGGTACCGAGCTGTTCTTGTTGAACGGCAATATCCGCTCTGCCTTCCACGGCCCGAATCACCTGATCCGCTCCGTGACCGGCCACCACGATCGGCCGGAGAGAGGTAACTTTGGCGACTTCATCCAAAATGTAATCGATCATCGGCTTTCCCATGACCGGGTGAAGCACTTTGGGCGTGGCGGATTTCATGCGGGTTCCCTGCCCCGCGGCCAGAATAATCGGGATAATCGACATAGCGGCTCCTCTTTTTTTATAAAGTTCGTATACGGGTTATTTATGTTTGGGGTCAAATCCGATTTCCGATCGTTGGCGAAAATCTGATTCGCGCGGATTTCCGGCGGCCTGCTCGGTTCTCCATCCTCCGCCGGCAAACGTCAGCGGCAGATCAAATCGGTCATACGGATGACATCTGCCAGGTATTGTACATCATGAATTCGGATTATGTCTACGCCGCTGACAATTCCGGCTGTTACCGTTGCCGCGGTCCCCATCAGGCGCCGATCGACCTCTTTTTGCAGATAATGCCCGAT
>JAKPYU010000177.1 GCA_029568995.1 Candidatus Omnitrophota bacterium
TCGGACGCCTCGACGGCGACATCGATTTCTTTCGATACCTATGCGGACACGGGCGGACCGACACCGACCCTCGTGACGCAGATGATCCGGTTAAACGGCGACAAAGTGGAATTTGTCGGCTCCTCAGGAAATCCCAATATCTTGACAGATCGGGCGGCTGCCGGCAACGGCCTGGTCTTTCGGTACTACACCCATTACAACGATCCGGAAGCAAGTCAGTGTGACCCGAAGGAAGCCAGAATAGTCGCCATTACGTTGCGTCTTGCCGCAGCGGACGGCGTCGTCAAAACTTTCACGGCTCGCGTTCGGCCCAGAAATTTGCCGTATTGAGGAGTCTGTATGAATCTCCGTCAACCTCACGGTTCCATTTTAATTAATTTGATTGTCATCACCACAATCGTTGCGGTTCTGGGCGCGGGAATGCTGTATCTGACGACGACTTCAACATACGCCAGTCTTTTCCCGAACAGCCAGGCCCGCGCTTACTACCTGGCCGAAGCGGGCATTGCCCACGCGCAACAGCTTCTGGCTCAAAACATCCACAATCCTTCCTTTTATCCCGGAGGCCACAGAGGCATTGACCCGCCGGTCACCTACACTTTGGCCAACGGCGACCGGTTCATCCTGACCAGCTATGACTTCAACAACGGAGGAACCCCCGATCCGACACGCGTTGTCGTCGAAGCCATCGGTGTCGTACATGCCGGCACCTGGATGGAATCCAAGAAGAAAGTGACCAAGAGCGGCATCCTTCGTGACGACCCCAATCCCGTTGACCCGACGCCCAGCAAGAAAACCGAAGAGTTCATCGATTTCATGGTCAACGATCAGGTGTTCGTTTACGGCAGCGCCATGAGCTTCAGTGGAAATAACGTATCGGGCGCCGATGCAACCGTTGTGATTCGCGGACCCTTGGATACGGATGATACCAACCTGGGCGCTTCTATTGCAGCTACGACCATTTACATAGACGGACATGTAGAATTGAACAAGGGCAGCGCAGGGCTCGGATCCAGTTCTTCGCCCGGAAATATTTATATCAACGGCGATTTAACCCTGTGGAACGGATCACGCAGCATCTATGGAGATGTTTACGTGAATGGGAATCTTCGCCCGAAGGATGCGAAAATCTACGGAAACATTTATGTCAACGGAACGGTCGAACTGGGCTGGACCCCCACCCT
>JAKPYU010000195.1 GCA_029568995.1 Candidatus Omnitrophota bacterium
TGACTGTTGTCTGATCCCGAAGATAGCGAATCGCGACCGGGTGATCCCTGGGCAGGATAATCAAGCCGCCGGTCGTCTTGGTAATGGGCGTACTGAGATCCTCTTGCAGTTTTCCCATCATAACCCCGCCGGAGAGGACAACGGCGTCCTGAACCGTCATCCCGCCCGCGAGGTCAATCGTATCCCGGTAACTCATCCCGATTGGTACTTGCACCGTTACCGGATTCGCAACCGCGCCGGCGATGGTGAGATATTTCGTGGTCACCGGCTTCGCCCGTGCAAGGTTCAGAATCGTTTCGACATTCTGAACCAGCACATTGACATCCGGCGGAAGCTGACGGGGCCGAATCGCAGCGCCGAGAACCTCATACACCAGGATGAACTCATCCCCCGCCGGGTAAAAATCCCCCAACTTGTGGATACGGATGGATGCAGGCAAGAAGGCGGAGAGGCACTCGATCACATCCGTATACTTGTATTTGATCGCAATAATTCCCTCTTGTGCCCCCACCGCTTCCATTGCGGAGACAATCCCGCTGACGATTTCCCGTGGGAATGCTTTCAGTAATTCCTTGTCTTTATGGAGAAGCGGCTCGCACTCGGCGGCGTTGAGAATGAACATGTCCACCGGACGTTCCAGTTTCTTATACATGGGAAATCCGGCTCCCCCGGCTCCCACAATGCCGCAACGGCGGGCGGTTTCGATCACGGGCGATTGTTTCACGGTCATTCTTTCAGCATCCGATTCTGTGAGTTTCGTAGTCTTGCGCCACGGCCCGCTGTCGTCAACGGCAGAAGGGACGGGACGCTGTCAAATCCCACCTATACTGGACAGCCCCACGGCTTTAGCTCGACACTGAGAGACATGCCGCTTTGCCGGCGACGGGAAAAGGATCGAACATCCATGAATATCGAGGGTCTGATTGAAGAGCACGCCAAGTCTATGGCGGAAGGAATGCTCAATGCCGTCGAGTGGGCACAGTCGGAGGAGGATATTCGTCACGCCTGCAACTCCCTGATTGACAAGTTTGTGAAGGAGGCGGGCCTTGCAGTCAGGGGGTGGCATGAATACGGCCTGGCGGGTGGGCGGCTTGATTCCAAGTATGGCGGCGTTGTGATCGAGTATAAGTCTCCCAAGGGTAGCGGCAGACTGGCGGAAGACCCGGATTCACCGGCGGTCAAAGCGGTGGTGGAGCAAATCAAGAGGCGGTTTGAGGATCTGAACACCGAGGAACATGTGGCGCTGGAGCGCATTTTCGGCGTCGGCTGCGATGGGAATACGATTGTTTTTGTGCAACATCGCGGAAAACAGATCGAGGCCGAGGCCCCTCAGCCCGTCACCCCTTACACGGTTCAGCGCCTTCTGCGTGCCCTTGTTTCCGTGGGAGCGCGCGGCGTTTCGTTCACACCGGAGAATCTCGCCGTCTACTTCGGGTCGGAGAACGAGACAGCTCAGGACGGAATCCAGTCTTTTTATGATGTCCTTCACAAGACAGACAATCCGAAGGCGCTGACCTTTTTCCGACAATGGCAGATTCTGTATGGCGAAGTCTGCGGGTACGATCTCCACGGGCAAAACGCGCGAATCCGCAAACTCGCCGATCATTATGGGGTCAACGAGCCCGATACCGCCGAACTCCTGTTTGCGGTCCACACCTATTACGCCATTTTCATCAAGCTTCTGGCGGCGGATATTCTCACATCCTACCCAATGCTCGCACCGCGGGCCATGAAACGTGTGTTGGCGTCGCCCACTTCCGAGGCATTGCGCCATCAGCTTCGCGACATTGAACAGGGTCGGATATGGTCTGAGTTGGGGATTCACAATTTCCTGGAAAGCGATCTTTTTTCCTGGTATCTCGATGCGTGGGAGGACCGTTGCGAGAAAGCCATCCGAGGCATGGTCCGGAATCTGGATCAATTCGATCCGACCACGCTCAGTGCAGAACCGGCCGAGTCGCGAGACCTTCTCAAGCAGTTGTACCAACAGTTGTTTCCACGATCCGTGCGCCATGACTTGGGAGAATACTACACTCCCGACTGGCTGGCCGATCTGGTTCTCGATGAACTGGGTTATGACGGCAACCCGGATAAACGGTTACTTGACCCCGCCTGCGGTTCCGGCACGTTTCTGGTCGCGGCGATCAATCGGGTCAAGAGATGGTTTGACGAACACCGATTCGATTGCGGATTTCGCGAGGATACTCTGCTGCAAAAGATCCTTAGCAATATCATCGGTTTCGATCTCAATCCGCTGGCGGTTATGGCCGCACGAACCAATTACTTCATCGGAATTTTCAACCTATTGCGCCATAGCCACGATACTGAAATCCCGATTTATCTCTGCGATTCAATAATGACTCCATCGGAATACGGAGACCTGTTTACCGGCGGTCATAACAAGACTCGTATTTTGAAAACCTGCGCAGAGGACTTCGTAATTCCAAACGAAATCGCTGAGAACCGCGAGCAGGTTGGCCGATACGCCGATACGATCGAGTTGTGTATTCGGGACGGTTATTCCGCAGAAGAATTCCTGAAATACTGTCAACGGGAAGGGATTCCAACCGCCGAAACGGAAATCCACAAACAACTCTATGGGCAGTTGCAAACACTAAACAAAGAGAACAAGAACGGGATTTGGGCGCGGATCATCAAAAACGCTTTTGCCCCGCTGTTTGTCGGCAAGGTGGACTATGTCGCCGGGAATCCGCCTTGGGTGAATTGGGAGAGTTTGCCGGATGGGTATCGGCAATCAACGGCTCCGTTATGGCAGGAATATGACCTTTTCCGTCATAAGGGATATCGCGCGAAATTGGGTGCAGGCAAGGATGATCTATCGATCCTAATGACTTATGTCGCTCACGATGTATATCTGGCTGATGGAGGACGATTGGGATTTGTTATCACACAGTCTCTGTTCAAGACCGTCGGAGGTGGAGAAGGATTCCGCACATTGCAGTATAAGAAAAATGGAAAACACTTCTATCTTGCACCCGTTGTGGTACACGATCTCAGCGATTTCCAGCCATTTGAAGGGGCAACAAACCGGACAGCCGTCATTGTTGTCAAGAAAACAAGGAGAGCGTTCAAATATCCGGTCCGATACATAACATGGTGGAAATCCAAACCGGGCAGAATCTCTCCCGATATGCCTCTTGAGGAAGTTCTTAAGAATACTGTGCGAAAGGAATTAGGAGCGCAGCCGATCAATGCCGATGAACTTACATCTCCGTGGCTGACCGCCCCCAAACGCGCTCTTCCGGGGATTCGAAAAGTGATCGGCAGGAGCGATTACAAGGCTTATGCCGGTTGCTGCACTTGGCTGAACGGCTGTTTCTGGGTACGCATCCTCTATGTCAAACCGAACGGCGAGCTGCTGATCGAGAATCTGAATAGAGTCGGTAAAATCAAGGTGAAGCAACATCAGGTCGCGGTTGAGCCGGATCTCGTTTACCCGTTACTTCGCGGACGGGATGTGCGACGCTGGCACGCAGAACCATCGGCTCACGTCATTCTTACCAATCGCACAGACCGCCTTGCCGGTATCCCGGAATCCACGATGAAAATCAAGTACCAGAAAACCTATTCTTACCTGAGACGATTCGAAGGAGATCCAAAGAAACCGGAGCATGGAACCCTCCGCGGACGATCCGGCTACCGCAAGTATTTCAAGCCGACCGATCCGTTCTATTCCATGTACAATGTCGGGCCGTACACCATGGCGAAATGGAAGGTCCTTTGGCCTGAGGTGGGCCACACGGTTCGTGCTGCGGTTTGCGGCCCAAGCAAAATCGAAGGGAGCAAGCCTTGTGTGCCGGATCATACAATCATTTCCGTATCCTGCGATTCTGCAACTGAGGCGCACTATATCGCCGCGCTTCTCAATTCCAGTCCGGCTAAGATAGCGGCAGCTTCTTATATCGTGTTGCATCCTTCACCGCACATCTTGGAGAATATCGCAATTCCCCGTTTTCTGCCCAGAAGAGAAATGCACAAGTATATTGCTACTTTATCTGGGAAATGCCATACGGCCGCCGCTAAGGGCGACTCGGACACCATTGCCGCGCTGGAATCCGAAATCGACCGTGCAGCGGCGGAACTTTGGGGCATCACCGATGCGGAACTCCAAGCGATCCAAGACGCTCTCCTGGAACTGCCCCAGCGGGAAAGCGACAATCCAGGGGAGGATGGAACTGAAGAGGAGGAAGAAGAATGAATCGACCGTTAATCGTCTGGTATGTCTCGGGGCATGGGTTTGGACATGCAACCCGTGCCTGTGCCGCCATCCAGCAGGTTCCCCCTGAGATCGACATTGAAATCATAACCAGCGTACCCCGCTGGCTTTTCGAGTGCTCCCTGAGCCGCCCGTTCACCTACCGGGAGATGCTGAACGATCCCGGATTGATCCAGCTCGATTGCATTGAATTCGATCCCGGTGCCACTGCACAGGTCTGGCGGCAGTTGCTCCATGCCTATCCCGATATGACCGAAAGGGAAGCCGCGCGGTATCAATCTCGCTCCCCGCTGGTGGTGGGTGATATCTCTCCACTGGCCGTCCTTGTGGCGGAACGGCTGGGAACACAGAGTGTCTGTGTGGCGAACTTCTCGTGGGACTGGATACTGGAACCCACCGCCCGGCATCACGAGGCATTGCAGGAAATCCGATTGGAGATTCGGGAGATCTACCGCCGGTGTGGATTATTGTTGCGGACGCCGTTCCATGGCGGTCTTGTCGCTTTTCAGAATGTGCGTGATGTCGGCATGGTGGTTCGGCGTCCGACGCTCAGCCGGGAAGAAGCACGCAAGCATTTCGGTCTTCCATCCGACCGCCCTGTTGTCCTCATCAGTTTCGGCGGCCATGACCAGGACGGCGTGACACCGGAGATCCTCGCTCGATATCCCGATTTTCTTTTTATCCGTGTCGGGAAAGAATGCAATGCCTCCAATTACCGTGCGTT
>JAKPYU010000197.1 GCA_029568995.1 Candidatus Omnitrophota bacterium
CGTTTATCGCCGTAAAACTGGCCGAATTTTGCGTCGCGTAAAAGATTTTTGCATCATCGGTATACCCGACAAAATCATCAAGAAATAGAGTGGTTGCGCCACTAAGCGTCTTGTTCAGAACCTCATTCGGCGGAACGACTAATTCGCCATCCCGATACTGGCCGATGTAGGACTCCCACTTCCGAATCGAAACGGCGCCGGTATAGGCGAACGGCTCGTTGATCGTGATGGTTTTGTCGACGAAATCATAGGCGAAGTTGGTCAACCGGTTTCCATTTTCGTCTTTGATCTCGATATCCGAGCCGTTTATTGCGCCGTTGTGGTCGATATCCTCGACCTCTCCGACATGAAGGACCCCGCTTGTGGCCGTGAAAACCGTTTCTGCGGCCTTGTAAAAGACCTCCGCCTTCCCGGTGTACGTTGGGAAGTCTTCCGGCTTCATTCCGAGATCGTAAACCGCAGGCAGGTTGTAAGCGCGGGTTGTATAGAGGTTGGTTTGATTCAGATAGTCGATCACGTCCTGAAAGCTGGAGTTGGTGGAAAATATCCGGCTGTCTTCGGCGTAGAGCTGATGCTTGTTATTTAAATCCACCAGTGAGATTTTTCCGCTGAGGGCAAGGTTCGTCATCGACGGGTCTGTCGGGGCGGAAGCGGTGACCATATGAATTGGCCCGTCGAGGATCGAATGGGTGCCCATTGTCCGGAAGAGATTCGGCAATTCCGACCGGACCGCATCCATCTCTTTGAAGAAGTCGATGCCGGAGACCGTGCCCAGACCATCATAGCCGGTCCGATGGACTAAATTCATCTTGTCCGACATCATCAGAGCCATCTCATCCATCTGATCCAGATAGTTCGGAATCGAAACGTCCCGCAACTGGAACATCGCGCCGACCGTTCCGCCGGGCACATCGATCTTTTGAGACCGGATGAAGTAGTCGTACATATTCTGGGTACCCGGACGAATCACCGCTTTGATCGGGGTCCAGATGTCACCGTAGAGAACCGATTGGTTACCGATGAAGACCTCCAGATGGCCATTCATACCGGTTTTGTAGGTCATGCCGGTCAACGCGCTAAGTTCGTCGAGGATCACGTCTCGTTTATCCAAGAGGTCGTTCGGTTCGGTTTTCAAGATATAGGTGGTCCGGATGGAACCGTTCAGATCGGCGATCTGCTGCAATTTGAGATTGATATTGTCCGCAGAGTCCTTGATATTCTGGTTGAGGTTCGCCCGCAGATCTTCGTATTGGGTGTACAGATCCTGCGCCGTCGTGATGAAACTGTTGGCTGAGGCCGTTACGGAGCTGACCGCGGCCGAGTTGGTCGGCTGGTTCATCACTTCGAGGAAAGAGTTCCATAATCCGTCGAAGTAACTTCGCATACCATTTTCGCTGGGTTCACTCAGGATCTGTTCCATATAGTGAAGGTTCTGGGTCTTTTCATCCCAATAAGCGTAGTTTTTGGATATTTCGCGGAACTGGCGGTCTAAAAACTCGTCCCGGATCCTTTCCACACGCGAAACGGTCGAACCGGTCCCGATATTCAGGGTCGATCCGCCGAAGGCGCCCGTCGACGAAGGCGGGGTGGCGACGATATCCGGTCTTTGCCGGGAATAGCCATCCGTATTTGCGTTCGCGACATTGTGACCGGTGACGCTCATCGCCATTTTAGAGGTGTAGGTTCCCAACACCCCCGTGTTCAATATCGAAAAAATGCTGTAACTTGCCATCTTGACCTCCCGTGATTCTCGGTGTACTTATTTATCGGAATGCGGGAGGGATACCTTAATAGGTTCGTTCAAAACTGGAAAACCTATCGCCCCCCCCATTGAGGCAGTTTCGGGATCGAGGTTTGGGTGATAAGATTCATGCATAAAAAAAAGATCGGAAACCCGAACCGGATTTCCGATCTTTTCGTTAAACGCTCAGATAAGAGTATCTGCGATATGCCTAAAGATTTCTGTCCTCGATTGCCTTCTCGCTTTAGTCATCCGCCGATGTCATGAGCGTTCAATATGATCAATCGACATTAAAAACCTCGGAATTCACCGTATCCAGACCGGGGGCGCTGAACCTCAGCACATATTCGCCGCTCTCCGCGCCGGAGATGCCCAGATCGGCGAAGTTCGCGACGCCGCCCGATGCGGTAATCGAGGTGGTTCCCGTCAGGATGCCCGCAATGGGATCTCCTAAAACGCCAGGTTCTGTGACCTTCCTGATCTCGACCGTCACAACGGTCGTGCTATC